>JBEVJO010000025.1:0-17103 GCA_040510175.1 Caulobacterales bacterium | reverse complement strand
CCGCATCATTGGCAAGCTGCACCGGGTCTTTTACGACGACCAGCCGGCGAAGTGGCCGGTCTGCTTAAAGGTCGCCGGCAGCAATCCGCGTCCGGCCGCGCCGCGCAAACCGCTGACTGAAGCACAGCGCCTCGCACGTTGGAGGCGCAAGCACGAGCCGCTCTGGGTACATCCGCAGTCTTTGGCCGAACGTTTCGAGGCGGTGGCGCGGGTCTGCCGTGCTCCGGAGCATTACGCCCGCCGTTTGGCCATCCGTATGCAGCGGCGAGCGGCCCGGCTGGAGTTCCGCCTCCCGCAAGCAATCAAAAGCGTGAAGCTGTGTCTGCCGCCGCGACGGCAAAGACAGCCGCATCCGGACGCCCCCATCAATCCGGCGGAGGGCATCCTCAAGGAATTGGCGATGCCGGCTGTGCGGGCTTTGGCGGCGCTCTATCCGCGCCTGCGGGCCGAGGCTCAGGCCCCGCCCGAACCCGTTTCCGTCTCGCTTATTTTGGCGCCTTAAGCGTTGGGAAAACTTTCCGGCGGCGCTTTGGCGCGTCCGAAGCTGCGGCCCGTCGTCGCGCTTAATGAAACCTTAGCCTATTTCCCATAATTTTGATCATTCGAGAGAGCGCCCGGGGACACGGGTGCGATTGGGAGCGGGCGGGGCTAGCCAGACATTTCGGGGATTTGCCTTGGTCACAGCATTATTCAACATCGGAACCTGCGCCTATTGGGGCTGGTATCACGCCGCTCAAGCCAGCTTGGCGATGTGGCGCTAAGAGCTGAAAACCGCAGCTAACCTCGCGAAAGCGGGGAAAGTACGGGGCAACATAGACTCCCCACGATCCGTGTGACATATCCGCGCCTTCATTTAACGCGCGGGTTATCCGCAGCGGGCCTTTCTGCTGGTCCGCCGGAGACTCATTTCACCGGAATACGAAGATGGAAGTCTGCCAAACCAAGTCCGAAGGCCTGAGCCGTATGTATCAGGTCACGGTCGGGGCCTCTGAACTTGCTGAAAAGCTGAACGCCAAGATCGCCGAGGCGGCGCCGCAGATCAATCTGAAGGGCTTCCGTCCCGGCAAGGCGCCGGCCAGCCACATCAAACGTCTGTACGGCCCCTCGATCATGAAGGACGTGATCGACCAGGCGGTCCAGGAAGGCACCCAAAAGGCGATCGAAGACAACAAGATCCGCGTCGCTCAGCAGCCGCACATCCATCTTGAGGGCGAGTACGAAGAGATCGCCTCAGGCAAGGCCGATTTGGCCTTCCACTTCCATGTCGAAGTGATGCCGGAGTTCACCCCAGCCAACCCAGCCGACCTCGAGGTCACCAAGCTGGTCGCCGAAGTGCCGGAAGACCTGATCAATGAGCGGCTGATGAAGCTGGCCGAGTCGAACCGCTCGTTCTCGACCAAGGATGGCCCCGCCGCCGACGGCGACAGCCTGACCGTGGATTTTGAAGGCTTTATCGATGACGTTGCCTTTGAAGGCGGCAAGGCCGAAGGCGCTGAATTGGTGATCGGCGCCGGCCGTTTCATCCCCGGCTTCGAAGAGCAACTGGTCGGCGCCAGCGCCGGTGAAACCAAGACCCTGACGGTCACGTTCCCAGCCGATTACCCAGCCGAAAACCTCGCCGGCAAAGAAGCTCGCTTTGAGGTCGCCGTTAAAGAAGTGAAGGCCCCGGAAGAGGCCAAGGTCGATGAAGAGCTGGCCAAGCGCTTCGGGTTGGAAGGCCTGGATCCCTTGAAAAATGCGGTGAAAATGGAACTCGAAAACGAACACCGCATCGCGCAGCGCACCAAGCTGAAGAAGTCGCTGCTCGACGCGATCGACACGGCGCACAGCTTCGATCTGCCGCCAAACATGCTGGAAAACGAGTTCCAGGACATCTGGCGCCAAGTTCAGCAGGAAAAAGAAGCTGGCCGCCTAGACGAAGAGGACAAGGCCAAGTCGGACGAAGACCTGGAAGCGTCTTATCGCAAGATCGCTGAGCGCCGTGTGCGTCTGGGGCTGGTGCTGGCCGAAACCGGCCGGATCAACAATATCCAGCTGCGCGACGAGGAAGTGGCCCGGGCCTTGAATAATCAGGCGCGCCGCTATCCGGGCCAGGAAAAGCAGGTGATCGAGTTCTACCGCAAGACGCCGGGGGCCTTGGCCCAGATCCAAGCGCCGCTCTACGAGGAAAAGGTCGTCGACTTCATCCTCGAGCTCGCCAAGGTCACCGAAAAGACAGTCAGCCGGGACGAACTGCTCGCGGACGACGATTCGATGCCGAGCTGAGGCGGTTTTCGCCTCAAAATCACTGCATTATTCTTGCATGAACCGACTCGAACGTGAGTAAGAGAGCGGGAGCCTTGGAACGCGTCTTGACGGCGTCCCATATAAGGTATGCGTTGGTAGCCGAATCGATGGTGGTTAAGAGGCCTGTATGTTCGATCCCGTAGAGCAATATATGAACCTGGTGCCGATGGTGGTCGAACAGACCAGCCGCGGCGAACGGGCCTTCGATATCTTCTCGCGGCTGCTCAAGGACCGCATCATCTTCATCACCGGCGGCGTTGAAGATGGCATGGCCAGCCTCGCCATCGCACAATTGCTGTTTCTTGAATCGGAGAACCCGAAGAAAGAAATCGCGATGTATATCAATTCGCCCGGGGGTTACGTGACCTCCGGCCTCGCGATCTACGACACCATGCAATATATCCGCTCGCCGATCTCGACGGTCTGTGTCGGCCAAGCCGCCTCGATGGGGTCGCTTTTGCTCGCGGGTGGGGAGAAGGGTCTGCGGGTGGCGCTGCCGAACGCCCGGATCATGGTGCACCAGCCGTCCGGCGGCTATCGCGGCGTCGCCTCTGATATCGAGCGCCATGCCGAGGACATTTTATCTACGAAGCGCCGACTGAACGAGATTTACGTTAAGCACACCGGCCAGACTTATGAAAACGTGGAGAAAACCCTGGATCGGGACTTCTTCATGACGCCGGAGCAGGCGCTGAATTTCGGCATTGTGGACCGGGTTTTTGAACGTCGCGACCAGGTCGAAGCGACGGTGTTGAAATAACATTCCTTTAATTTCGTCCGGCTTGCCGGGCGACGAGGGGTGTGATCGAATAATCGGCAGCAGCAAGAGTTCGGTAACAGGCCGTCTCGTAAGGTTGTCAATTCGGGCGGAAAGGCCCAGTTTTAGCGCGCAAGCGCCTGTTTCCTAGGGAACGGCGCGCGCGGGAGGTGTCATGAGCAAGTCTTCGACAACCGGCGATTCGAAGAATACGCTCTATTGTTCGTTCTGCGGCAAAAGCCAGCACGAAGTGCGTAAGCTTATCGCGGGCCCAACCGTGTTCATCTGCGATGAATGCGTTGAGCTGTGCATGGACATCATCCGCGAAGAGAACAAGAACCAGCTTGTGCGCTCCAAGGAAGGCGTACCCACGCCGCGCGAAATTTGCGATGTCCTGGACGATTATGTGATCGGCCAGACTTACGCGAAGAAGGTTTTGGCGGTCGCCGTTCACAACCACTACAAGCGCCTCAACCACGCCGGCAAAAGCGATGTTGAGCTGGCGAAGTCGAACATCCTGCTCGTCGGCCCAACGGGTTGCGGCAAGACGCTGTTGGCGCAAACGCTGGCGCGTATCATCGACGTGCCGTTCACGATGGCCGACGCCACGACCCTCACTGAAGCGGGTTATGTCGGCGAAGACGTCGAGAACATCATTCTGAAGCTGCTGCAGGCCGCTGATTACAATGTCGAACGGGCGCAACGCGGCATTGTCTATATCGACGAAGTCGACAAGATTTCGCGCAAGTCCGACAATCCATCGATCACCCGCGACGTGTCGGGCGAGGGCGTGCAACAAGCACTCTTGAAGATCATGGAAGGCACGGTCGCCAGCGTTCCGCCACAAGGTGGCCGCAAGCATCCGCAGCAAGAATTCCTGCAGGTCGACACCACGAACATTCTTTTCATCTGCGGCGGCGCGTTCGCTGGACTTGAAAAGATCATCGCCAGCCGCGGCAAAGGCGCTGGCATCGGTTTCGGCGCTGATGTGCGCGATCCTGATGAGCGGCGCACGGGCGAATTACTGCGTGAAGTCGAACCGGACGATTTGTTGAAGTTCGGCCTCATCCCGGAATTTGTTGGCCGCTTGCCGGTTTTGGCGACACTCGAAGACCTGGACGAAGATGCGCTGATCAAGATACTGCAAGAGCCGAAGAACGCTTTGGCGAAGCAATATCAGCGGCTGTTCGAGATGGAGAACGTCCGCTTGACCTTCTCCGAAGAGGCGCTGCGTTTGGTCGCCCGCAAAGGCATCGCACGCAAGACCGGCGCACGCGGTTTGCGGTCGATCATGGAATCCATGCTTTTGGAAACCATGTTCGAGTTGCCGAATCTTCGCGGCGTCGAAGAAGTCGTGATTAACGGCGAAGTGGTGGAGGGCCGGTCCAAGCCGCTCTTCATTTACTCCGATCGCCGCGCCCAGGAATCCACGGCCATTTAATCGCCCAACGCACCCGCGTCGGGAGAGTCCGTCCACGTCGTTGCGTGGAATCAAATGGACTGTGCGTTCACGCGCGGTGGCGTGCCGTGCCCTAAAAAGAAGCTGGCCTTGAACCAAAGCTGTGTGAAGACCACATGGGCTATGGCGCTTTGCCCAGGATCGGGCAATGCTCCCTATGTTAGGCCGGATTCGGGTCGTCCACGCGGAGGCCCGGATGCGGGCCGAGGAGAAAATGAATGTCTGATTCAAAGACGTATCCTGTCCTTCCGCTGCGTGACATCGTGGTCTTCCCACACATGGTTGCGCCGCTCTTCGTCGGCCGGGAAAAGTCCGTGCGTGCGCTTGAAGAAGTGATGCGCAACGACAAGCATCTCATTCTGGCGGCGCAACGAGACGCCAGCGATGACGATCCGGACGCTGATGGCATTTACGATGTCGGCACGATCGCTTCGATTCTGCAGATGCTGAAACTGCCGGACGGCACCGTGAAGGTGTTGGCCGAAGGCGTGCGCCGCGTAACCTTGTCGAACATCACCGACAAAGCTGAATATTTCGAAGCTGACGCGACAACGCTAGAGGACCAAAACGCCGCGGCGCCAGAAGCGCATGCTTTGATGCGCACCGTGGTCGAACAGTTCGAAGCCTATATGAAGCTGAACCGGAAAATCCCACCGGAAGCTTTAGCTGCAATTCAAAAGATCAAAGATCCGTCTGAGCTGGCGGATCAAATCGCAGGCCACTTGACGATCAAGCTGATCGACAAACAAGCGTTGCTCGAACTGCGCTCCGTGCCCGAGCGGCTGGAAAAGGTGTTCGCGCACATGGAGGGCGAAATCTCCATGCTGCAGGTCGAGCGCAAGATCCGTAATCGCGTGAAACGTCAGATGGAGAAGACGCAGCGCGAATATTATTTGAACGAGCAGATGAAGGCGATCCAGCGCGAGCTGGGCGAAGGCGACGACAATCGCGACGAATTGGTCGAGCTTGAAGATCGCATTCGCAAGACCAAGCTTTCCAAGGAAGCGCGGACCAAAGCCGACGCCGAAATGAAAAAGCTGCGTCAGATGTCGCCGATGTCCGCCGAATCCACAGTGGTGCGGAATTATCTGGATTGGCTTATCTCGCTGCCTTGGGGCCTGAAGAAGCGCATCAAGAAGGATGTGGACGCCGCCGAACTGGTCCTCAACGAAGACCATTATGGTCTGGACAAGGTGAAAGAGCGCATCCTCGAATATCTGGCCGTGCAATCGCGGACGGTGAAATTGCGAGGCCCGATCCTATGCTTGGTCGGCCCTCCAGGCGTGGGCAAAACGTCGCTCGCGAAGTCCATTGCTCGCGCTACCGGCCGTGACTTTGTGCGGATGTCGCTGGGCGGCGTGCGCGACGAAGCTGAAATCCGCGGCCACCGCCGGACCTATATCGGTTCCATGCCGGGACGCGTCATTCAGTCGATGAAAAAGGCGAAGTCCGCGAACCCGCTCTTCTTGCTCGACGAAATCGACAAGATGGGTTCGGACTATCGCGGCGACCCCGCCGCGGCTTTGCTGGAGGTCTTGGACCCGGAGCAAAACTCGACGTTCAATGATCACTATCTCGAAGTTGATTACGATTTGTCGGATGTGATGTTCATCACCACCGCCAACTCGCTGAATATGGCGCAGCCTCTGTTGGACCGGATGGAGATCATCCGCATCCCTGGTTACACCGAAGACGAGAAGGTCGAGATCGCCAAGCGTCACTTGGTTCCGAAGGTCGTTGAGGCGCATGCCTTGAAGGCCAACGAATGGACGCTGACGGATGACGGCATCCGGGACTTGATCCGCTATTACACCCGCGAAGCGGGCGTGCGGAACCTTGAGCGCGAGATCGCAAATCTGGCCCGCAAGGCCGTGCGCGAAATCGAACAAAAGAAAAAGAAGACGGTGAAGGTGACCGGCGAGAACATCGCCGATTACGCCGGCGTCCGGAAGTTCCGCTATGGCGAAACGGATTTGGAAGACCAAGTTGGCATCGTAACAGGCTTGGCCTGGACCGAAGTCGGCGGGGATCTGCTGACCATCGAAGCCGTGCAGATGGCCGGTAAGGGCAAGATGACCGTCACCGGGAAACTGGGCGACGTCATGAAGGAATCGATTTCCGCCGCGAACGCTTATGTTCAAGCGCGGGCGCCATTTCTAGGCCTTAAGCCAACCATCTTCTCTAACACGGACATCCACGTGCACGTGCCGGAAGGCGCAACGCCGAAGGACGGGCCGTCTGCGGGCGGCGCCATGGTTACGGCGATCGTCTCTGTTCTCACAGGCGTGCCTGTGCGCAAGGACGTCGCAATGACTGGCGAGGTCACCTTGCGTGGACGCATTCTGCCGATCGGCGGGTTGAAGGAAAAGCTTCTGGCGGCGCATCGCGGCGGCGTGAAGCTGGTCCTGATTCCGAAGGAGAACGAGAAGGATCTGGCGGACATTCCGGATAACGTGAAACAGGGCCTTAAAATCATCCCGGTCTCGACTGTCGATGAGGTTCTGCAACACGCTTTGACGGAGCCGTTAAAGCCCATCGTCTGGCGTCCCGAGGACCAGGAAACCAAGGTCGTGAAACCGGATGATTCTGACGTCGATGGCGTCCGCGCCCATTAAATCGAAGAAACTATTGCGATAACGGATTGAAAAATAACTAACTTTTCTCTTTGACCGCGTGTTCGGCCCTGCGCATAGTCGCCCCCTTTTTAACAAGGAGGGGCTATGAAGAAGGCCGAACTCGTGGATCAAGTCGCGGACGCGGTTGGGATCACAAAACTAGACGCCACTAAAGCCGTCGATGCAGTGTTCGATGGCATCACCAAGTCGCTGAAGAGCGATGAGGAAGTCCGCATCTCTGGGTTTGGCGTTTTCAAAGTCGCCCAATCCGCCGGCGGCACGGCGCGCAACCCGCGCACCGGCGAAGAAGTGCCTGTTCCGCCATCACGCCGCGCCCGCTTCACTGCGGCGAAGGGCCTGAAGGAAGAACTGAACGCCTAAAGTGCTAGACGAGCAGCCTGTCCCTGGCGTTTAAGCGTGGGGCAGGCAAGGGGCGATTAGCTCAGTTGGTAGAGCATCTCGTTTACACCGAGAGGGTCGGCGGTTCGAGCCCGTCATCGCCCACCATCCTTCGCTCGTTTTGTGAGCTACGGCTGGCACGTCATCGATAAAAAAACCAAGACGGCGCCAATGTCAGCGCCGTCTTTTTTTATCCCCCAGGGGCGGCGCCGGAACTATATTCTCAAAGCCCGCTGCATGTTGTTGACGGGCGGGTTGGGTTTTCGTACACGCACGCCCTCGCCCTTCGCGGCGAGTACGCGGGAGTAGCTCAGTTGGTTAGAGCGCCGGCCTGTCACGCCGGAGGCCGCGGGTTCAAGTCCCGTCTCTCGCGCCATTTTTGAGCGCTGCGCACGCTCTCCAATTCTCGCACATCACACCTGACCGCGAACAAAACGCGCGGATTGTCGCGAATGCCTCGCAACTACCTCCATAATTGTTGGGGTAGAGCGAAAACACCGCAGAAAAACTGAGCCATAAAGCGGCGCAAGGGCTCGAATTGCGCCACATTTTGTCAAAGACCTATTTGAGGTCAGGACGGCATCGGCTAAAAGCGGCCCGAATCCACTGGAGGCGTAATACGGATGGCGCAACTCGCCCTCGAATATTTGCCGGTCCTTATTTTTTTAGGAGTCGCGGCCGCATTGGGCGTTGGCTTCATCGTCGCTGCCCTGGTGGTGGCGCCGAAGCACCCAGACAAAGAGAAGCTGTCCGCCTATGAATGAGGCTTCAACGCGTTCGACGACGCCCGATTGAAGTTCGACGTCCGGTTCTATCTGGTCTCCATCCTGTTCATCATTTTCGACCTGGAAGTGGCGTTTCTCTTCCCCTGGGCGACCGTTCTGGGCGATGCCGCCGAAGCCGGACGCGCGGGCGGGGCGGTGGCGTCCAACGTGGCGCTTCCGGACGCCGCCTTCTTGTTCTGGTCGATGATGACGTTTCTCGGCGTTCTGACGGTCGGCTTTATCTATGAGTGGCGCAAAGGCGCCCTGGAGTGGGAATGACGCTCACGACACCTTATGGCGCAGCGGGCCGGTCGGCGGTTGAAGGCGGAGCCACGATCCGCGCGGACGATCCCGTATTTAAGGGCGTCTCCAATGAACTCGCGGACAAGGGCTTCCTTGTCGCTGCCGCTGATGATCTGATCACCTGGGCTCGAACCGGGTCACTGATGTGGATGACGTTCGGCTTGGCCTGCTGCGCCGTCGAGATGATGCAAGTCTCGATGCCACGCTATGACATTGAGCGTTTCGGCTTCGCGCCGCGCGCCAGCCCGCGACAGTCGGATGTGATGATCGTCGCCGGCACGCTCACCAACAAAATGGCCCCGGCGCTGCGCAAGGTTTACGACCAGATGCCGGCGCCGCGTTATGTGATCTCAATGGGCTCCTGCGCCAATGGCGGCGGCTATTACCACTATTCCTATGCAGTGGTGCGCGGTTGCGACCGGGTGGTGCCGGTCGACATTTACGTGCCGGGTTGCCCGCCGACGGCCGAAGCGCTGCTTTATGGCGTGCTGCAGCTTCAGAAGAAAATTCGCCGCGAAGGCAACATCGAACGATGAGGCGTGCGGTGAACGGGAAAGGCGGCCAGACGCATGGCTGAAGGATTGCAGCAAGTGGGCGAGCGGCTACGGGAAACATTTCCCGATGCAGTTCTCAATGTCCAATTGGTCCACGGTGAACTCACGATCGTCGTTTCACGCGATCAAATTCTGACAGTGCTCGAACATCTACGCGACGCCGTTTACTGCCAGTACCAAACCTTGGTCGACATTTGCGGCGCCGACTATCCGGAGCGGGCAGAGCGCTTTGAGGTCGTCTATCACTTGTTGTCGATGAGGAAGAACCGCCGCATCCGTGTGAAGGTCTCGACCAGCGACAATGTTCCGGTGAAATCAGCGGTGAATCTGTGGCCGGTCGCAAATTGGTTCGAACGCGAAGCCTTCGATATGTATGGCATATTGTTCGACGGCCATCCCGATCTGCGGCGCCTCCTGACGGATTATGGTTTTCAGGGCTATCCGCTGCGCAAGGAATTTCCGCTGACCGGCTTTGTCGAGGTCCGTTACGACGACGCGCAACAGCGCGTGATTTATGAGCCGGTGACCCTGACGCAGGAGTTCCGCAATTTTGATTTCGTCAGCCCCTGGGAAGGCATGCTCGACGCGCTGCCCGGCGATGAAAAGGCGAAGAGCTAAATATGGCTGACGACGTCAAAAAACCAGCGCTGCCGTCCGACGATCCCGACAGCAACAAATTCACGATCAATTTCGGTCCGCAGCATCCGGCGGCGCACGGCGTTTTGCGCCTAGTGCTGGAGCTTGATGGCGAAGTGGTTGAGCGCGTCGATCCGCATATCGGCCTTCTCCACCGCGGCACCGAAAAACTGATCGAGTACAAAACCTATCTGCAGGCGCTGCCCTATTTCGACCGGCTCGATTACGTCGCGCCGATGAACCAGGAACACGCCTATTGCCTGGCAATCGAGCGTCTTCTCGACATTGAAGTCCCGCGCCGCGCGCAATTCATTCGCGTGCTCTATTCCGAAATCGGCCGGCTGCTCAGTCACCTTCTGAACGTGACGACGCAAGCCATGGACGTCGGCGCACTGACCCCGCCGCTCTGGGGCTTCGAGGCGCGCGAAAAGCTGATGGTGTTCTACGAGCGCGCGTCGGGATCGCGTCTGCACGCGGCCTATTTCCGTCCAGGCGGCGTGCACCAGGATTTGCCGCGCAAACTGCTCGACGACATATACGAATTCACGGAGGAATTCCCAAAACTCATCGACGACATCGAGCGCCTGATCACTGACAACCGCATCTTCAAGCAACGCAATGCCGATATCGGCGTGGTCAGTGTGCAGGACGCACTGGATTGGGGTTTCTCGGGCGTAATGGTGCGCGGATCAGGGCTCGCCTGGGATCTGCGCCGCGCGCAACCTTACGAAGTCTATTCCGAACTGGATTTCAAAATTCCCGTCGGCAAGAACGGCGATTGCTACGACCGCTATCTCTGCCGCGTCGAGGAGATGCGCGAATCCACGAAGATCATGCGCCAGTGCATCGAAAAAATGCCTGAAGGTCCCGTGATGGCATTGGACGGCAAGATTTCGCCACCGCGCCGCGCTGACATGAAGCGTTCGATGGAAGCGCTCATTCACCACTTCAAGCTCTACACCGAAGGCTTCAAAGTCCCGGCCGGCGAAATCTACGCCGCGGTCGAAGCGCCAAAGGGCGAGTTCGGCGTGTACATGGTGTCGGACGGCAGCAACCGGCCATATCGCTTGAAGATCCGCGCGCCTGGTTTCCCGCATTTGGCGGCGATGGACTATCTGTGCCAAGGCCACATGCTCGCGGACGTGTCCGCGATTCTCGGCAGCCTCGATATCGTCTTCGGAGAAATTGACCGATGAGCACGATCGCCATCGCTCAGGCGCAACTCGACGCCTACAATGCGCAGGATCTCGACCTGTATTGCAGCTTTTTCACCGACGACATCGTCGTCGCGGATGTAGGTGGCGCGGTGACCGGGCAGGGCATCGACGCCTATCGCGCCCGTTACGCAAAAGCGTTCGCTGACTTCCCACAGAACAAAGCCGAGCTTTTGGCGCGAATGCCGGTGGGCAACGCCATCATCGATCACGAGCGCGTCAGTCGCGGCCCGGATGGCCCGGTGTTTGAAGTCGCAGCCATCTATTCTTTCCGTGGCGACAAAATCGCCCGCGTCGACTTTGTGAAGTGAGCAGGTAATGGCTTTACGTCGTCTCGCCGCAGAGCAGCCGGATGACTTCGCGTTCAACGCGGAGAGCATGGCCTTAGCGCAATGGTGGATTGCGAAGTATCCGCCGGACCGCAAGCAATCTGCTGTCATCCCTTTGTTGTGGATTGCGCAAAAGCAAGATGGCTGGGTTTCCGAACCTGTCATCCGCGTCATCGCCGAGATGCTCGGCATGGCGCGTATCCGCGTTTACGAAGTCGCGACTTTCTATACGATGTTCAACTTGTCGCCGATGGGCAAATTCCATCTGCAAGTGTGCGGTACGACGCCCTGCATGCTGCGCGGCTCGAACGATCTACTGGCGCTCTGCAAAAAGCAGATCGGTCCGAAAGAGATTCCGAGCGCTGACGGCATGCTGTCCTGGACGGAGGTCGAGTGCCTTGGCGCCTGTGTGAATGCGCCGATCGTGCAAGTGAATGACGATTACATTGAAGATCTCGACATCCCTGCCTTCGAAGCGATGATCGACGGCATGCGCCGGGGCCAGGCGCCGCAAGTCGGCAGCACCCGCCGCCGGCAATGTTCAGCGCCAGAGGGCGGCGCCACGACGCTCACCGATCCGCGTCTTTATGACGGCTCGCGCGCGCAGGCGATTCGGCTCCCGAATCCACCGAAGCCGGCCGCCGAATGAAGGCCGCTCAGCCTCATAACCACGACAAAGCTGAGCGCCGCGCGGCGCTTGGGCGAGCAGCGGTGCTGGACGGCGTCGCGTGTGTGATGGGCCTGATCCTGTTTCTTCAAACTAACAACATAATCTGCCTGATCGCCGGCGTTGCGCTGGGCACGGCGATTTTCGCCAGCGCTTTGGTGAAATACGTGAAGACCGGCCGTCAGAGCGCGCCCAAATTCGGCGGAACGAAACGCAACACCGCGCCGACGCATCCGGCAGGTTCAAACGTCACGCCATTCCGCCGGCCGGACAAGAAAAAGCCGCCCCACAATTCCAACCGCACTTCTGCTTGAGCGACAAACACGATGCCGATTCTCGAAGATAAGGACCGCATCTTCACCAACCTCTACGGTCTGCAGGACTGGGGGCTGGAAGGCGCGAAGAAGCGCGGCAATTGGAACGGCACGCGCGACATGATCGGGTTCGGTCGCGACTGGATCATCGATCAGATGAAGGCCTCCGGCCTGCGCGGCCGGGGCGGGGCGGGCTTTCCGACCGGCTTGAAGTGGTCTTTCATGCCGAAGGAAGTGAAGGACCGGCCGCATTATCTCGTCGTCAACGCCGACGAATCAGAACCCGGCACCTGCAAAGACCGCGACATCCTGCGCAACGATCCGCATCTGCTGATCGAAGGCTGCCTGATTGCATCGTTCGCGATGCGCGCCAACGCCTGCTACGTCTATTTGCGCGGCGAATACATCAATGAGCGGCACAATCTCGAAGCGGCGGTAAAGCAAGCCTACGAAGCCAAGCTGATCGGCAAGGACAACATCCACGGCTGGGATTTCGATCTCTACGTCCATCACGGCGCCGGCGCCTATATCTGCGGTGAAGAGACCGCGCTTCTGGAAAGCCTCGAAGGCAAAAAAGGCCAGCCGCGCCTGAAGCCGCCATTCCCAGCGAACACCGGCCTCTATGGCTGCCCGACCACCGTCAATAACGTGGAATCTATTGCGGTGGCCCCGGAAATCCTCCGGCGCGGCGCCGCGTGGTTCGCGGGCTTTGGCCGTCCGAATAATACCGGCACCAAAGTGTTCTGCATTTCCGGCCACGTGAACCGGCCGTGCAATGTCGAAGAAGTGATGTCGATCCCACTCAAGCAACTGATCGAAGATCATGCCGGCGGCATTCGCGGCGGCTGGGACAATTTGAAAGCGGTCATTCCCGGCGGATCGTCGGTGCCGATGATCACCGCCGAGCAGTGCGAAACCGCCTTGATGGACTTCGATGCTCTGAAGGAATTGAAGTCCGGCCTTGGCACCGCCGCCATGATCGTGATGGACAAATCCACCGATGTGGTGCGGGCGATTGCGCGGATTTCCTATTTCTATCGTCACGAAAGCTGCGGTCAGTGCACGCCGTGCCGGGAAGGCACTGGCTGGATGTGGCGCGTGCTGGAGCGCATGGCGCGCGGCGAAGCGGAACACCGCGAGATTGATTTGCTTCTCGACGTCGCGGGGCAAGTGGAAGGCCATACGATCTGTGCGCTCGGCGACGCCGCCGCGTGGCCGGTGCAAGGCTTGATCCGGCATTTCAGGCACGAGATAGAAGACCGGATCAATCTCTACCGGGCAAACAAGCCGCATGTGGCTGGCGCGTCGATTGACGCCGTGGCGGCGGAGTAGCGGCGATGACAAAGATACTTGTCGACGGCGTCGAAACCGAAGTTCCTGGCGAATACACGCTGCTGCAGGCCTGCGAAGCTGGCGGCGCAGAAATCCCGCGCTTTTGTTATCACGAGCGCCTCTCGATCGCCGGCAATTGCCGCATGTGCCTGATCGAAGTGAAGATCGGCGGCCGGGCCGGGCCAAAGCCGGTGGCGTCGTGCGCACAGCAGATCAAAGACCTTCCGCCGTCCAAGGACGATATTCTTCCTGAACTCGTCACTAAGTCGCCGGCGGTGAAGAAAGCGCGCGAAGGCGTAATGGAATTTCTGCTGATCAATCACCCGCTGGATTGTCCGGTCTGCGACCAAGGCGGCGAGTGCGATCTGCAAGACCAGTCCATGGCCTATGGCCGGCCTGGCTCGCGCTTCGAGGAGAACAAGCGCGCGGTCGAAGAAAAGTATATGGGGCCGTTGATCAAGACCGAGATGAATCGCTGCATCCAGTGCACGCGCTGCATCCGGTTCATTTCCGAAGTAGCGGGCGTCGAGGACATCGGCGCAGCCGGCCGCGGCGAGGACATGGAGATCACGACCTATCTAGAAGCGTCAGTCGGATCCGAACTGTCCGGCAATGTCGTCGATCTTTGCCCGGTCGGCGCTTTGACCTCGAAGCCGTATGCGTTTCACGCGCGGCCCTGGGAATTGAAGAAGACCGAAAGCGTCGACGTCATGGACGCGCTCGGCAGCAATATTCGCGTTGACTCGCGCGGACCGGAGGTCATGCGCGTGTTGCCGCGCGTGAATGAAGAGATCAATGAAGAGTGGATTTCTGATAAGACGCGCCACGTGGTCGATGGCCTGAAGCGTCAGCGCCTGGACAAGCCGTATGCCCGCAAAGGCGGCAGCCTCATGCCCGTAACCTGGGATGAAGCCCTGACCATCGCCGGGGAAAAGCTCTCCAGCGATTCATCGCGCATCGGCGTGATTGCAGGTGATCTCGTCTGCGCGGAATCGTTGAAAGCCTCGCTCGATCTCTTGAATGCGCTCGGCATTCAGAACCGCGATTGCCGCCAGGACGGCTCAATCCTCGGCGGCGGCGCGCGGGAAGGATATTTGTTCAATTCGACGATCGCTGGCATCGAAAAGGCTGACGCGCTGCTGCTCGTCGGCGTCAATCCGCGCACCGAAGCGCCGATCCTCAACGCACGTATTCGCAAAGCCTGGCTGCGCGGCGGATTGGATCGCGTGGCGCTGATCGGCGCGCCCGCCGATTTGACCTATCCCTACCAGCATCTGGGCATGGGCGCGGATGCGCTGGGCCGGATCGCCAATGGCAGCCCGTTCCTCGACGTGTTGAAGAACGCCAAGCGTCCGGCGATCATCCTTGGTCAGAGTGCGCTCAATCGTCCGGACTCAGCTGCAATCCTCGCGGCGGCCGGCAGCATCGCGGCGGCCTCCAATATGGTGCGTGGCGGCGACGACGCCTGGAACGGCTTCAATGTCCTGCACAATGCGGCGGGACGGGTCGCCGGGCTTGACCTCGGCTTTCTGCCGGGTGCAGGCGGCAAGGACACGAACGCTATTCTCGCGGCAGCGCAATCCGGCGCGATGGATACGATCCTGTTGCTCGCCGCCGATGAAATCGACGCCGCCAAATTCGGTTCGGCTTTTGTCATCTATGTCGGCAGCCATGGAGACGCAGGCGCCAGCCGCGCCGATCTGGTACTGCCGGGCGCCGCCTATACCGAAAAAGACGCGACCTGGGTCAACACCGAAGGCCGCGTACAATATGGCCAGCGCGCCGTGTTCCCGAAGGGCGATGCACGTGAAGACTGGGCGATCTTCCGGGCGCTGTCTCAACGCATGGGCCGCGCTTTGCCGTACGATAATCTGCAGGCGTTGCGCGCAAAAATGATCGCCGATCATCCGACGTTCGGCGGCGTTGATTATGCGCCGGGCGCGCACAATGCGGGCGGCTTCGATCCGTCGAGCTTCGGTAAAGCAGGTAGCGTTTCGCAAGACGCATTCATGCCCGCGATCAACAATTTCTATTTCACCAATCCGATCGCCCGGGCGAGCCGGATCATGGCCGAATGCTCGCGCGCCGCTCAGGGCGCCGGACAGATAATGCGGGCGGCGGAGTAGCACATGGCCGATCTCATCGCGCAATACGGACAAGTAAACGGCTTTCTGCTCGGCATTGCGCAGATCGTCGGTTTCATGATCGTGTTGCTGATCTCGCTCGCTTTCATTCTATTAGCGGACCGGAAAATCTGGGCGGCGGTGCAACTGCGCAAGGGACCGAACGTGGTTGGTCCGTTCGGCTTGCTGCAGTCCTTTGCGGACTTCTTCAAATTCGTGCTGAAAGAAGTCGTCATTCCGTCCAGCTCGAACAAGGTGGTGTTCATTCTCGCGCCGCTGATTTCCTTCACGCTGTCTTTCGTCGCCTGGGCTGTAGTGCCGGTTGCGCCGGGCTGGGTGATCGCCGACCTGAATGTCGGCATTCTGTATCTGCTGGCGATCTCGTCGCTGGGCGTCTACGGAATTATCATGGGCGGTTGGGCGTCCAACTCGAAATACCCGTTCCTCGGCTCGTTGCGTTCGGCGGCGCAGATGGTGTCCTACGAGGTTTCGATCGGGTTTGTGATTGTTACCATCCTGTTGCTGGTTGGCTCATTGCGCCTGACGGACATCGTCGAAGCGCAGGCCGGCGGGATTCAGAACTGGTTCTTTATCAAATTCCCGACCGTCATTTTCACGTTTCCGATGTTCATCGTCTTCTTTATTTCGGCGCTGGCGGAAACCAACCGGCCGCCGTTCGATTTGCCGGAAGCGGAATCCGAACTCGTGGCGGGCTATCAGGTGGAATATTCCTCCACCCCGTATCTGCTCTTCATGATCGCCGAATATCTCAACATCGTTCTGATGTGCTCGATGGCGACGATCCTGTTTCTTGGCGGCTGGGATGCGCCTCTGGCCATCCCGCCGTTCACTTTCATCCATCCGTTCGTCTGGTTCGCGCTGAAGACACTTTTCATGTTCTTCCTCTTCGCGATGGTGAAGGCGATCGTTCCACGTTACCGCTACGACCAATTGATGCGACTTGGCTGGAAGATCTTCCTGCCGACCTCGCTGATCGCCGTCGCCGCCTCCGCCGCTTACGTCACTTTTATTGGCCGCTAAGGTCACTGGAGACGCATCGTGTTTTCTCGAGTAGGGCAGATATTCAGAGGCGCGCTGCTGCTGGACTTCGTTTCGGCGTTTTTCTTGTCGATGGGCTATTTCTTCCGCCGCAAGGCGACGCTGAACTACCCTTACGAGAAGGGGCCCTTGAGCCCGCGTTTCCGCGGTGAGCATGCGTTGCGCCGCTACCCGAACGGTGAAGAGCGCTGCATCGCCTGCAAGCTCTGCGAAGCGATCTGTCCGGCGCAGGCCATCACGATCGAAGCCGAGCCGCGCGCCGACGGTTCACGCCGCACCACGCGCTACGACA
>JBEVJO010000024.1:0-2661 GCA_040510175.1 Caulobacterales bacterium | reverse complement strand
GCCGCGTGGTCGAACTGAGCGACCGGAACATTCTTGAAGTCGATCAGGTCATGTTCGCGATCGGCCGGAAACCCAACACCGAGGGTTTGGGCCTGGAGACGGTCGGCATCACGGTCGATGACGACGGCGCCATACCGGTGGATGAATTCTCCAAGACCAGCGCCGATGGCGTATGGGCGGTGGGAGACGTCACCAACCGCATCAATCTCACGCCGGTCGCCATCCGGGAGGGTCATGCTTTCGCGGACACGGAATTCAACAACAAGCCGACCGCCTTCGATCACGACACGGTGCCTGCGGCGGTTTTCTCCCAGCCTTCGGTGAGCGTCGTTGGGTTGACCGAGGCCCAGGCCGAAGCGCGCTTCAAGATCGACATCTATCAAACCGACTTCCGGCCGATGAAGAACATCCTGGCCAAGGACGACGAGCGCATGTTCATGAAGCTGGTCGTGCGCTGCTCGGACGACGTGGTGGTCGGCTGCCACGTCGTTGGCCCCGAGGCTGCGGAGATCGTCCAGATGGCCGCCATCGCCGTCAAAGCGGGCCTGACCAAGCGCCAATGGGACGAGACCTGCGCTTTGCATCCCACGGCCGCCGAGGAATTGGTGACCTTGCGCGAAAAATTCGTTGGGTAAGGCGCGGAATTGAACACTTGTCCCTGCCGCATAGGCCGTGAGACAAGCCCCCTCCCAAATCACAGATTCGGACACAGACCTTGGCTGGCAAAATCTGCGCGATCGTCAATATGAAGGGTGGGGTGGGTAAAACCACTACGACCGTCTCATTGGCCGAAACCCTTGGCGCTAAAATGAAAAAGTCGGTCCTGGTGGCCGATTTCGACGCTCAGGCGAACACCACGTTTTGCCTCGGCGGGCGGTCGATGATGAACGATCTGCTCAATCGGGGCATGACGATAGACGCCTATCTGGGCTTTATCGGCTGGAATGAGCGTCCGCCGGCTCTGTCCGAAACTGTTCACAAACGGGCCAGCCTGCTGGAGGAAAAGCCCGACATCGATATCATCGCCTCGTCGCCGCATTTGCGCTTTGTCGAGCGCGAGTTGCAACACCGGCTGGCCAAGCGCGGCTATTCGGAGCGTGGCGTTGAGACGCAAATCTCAAAGCCGCTGATGCAGGGCTTTGAGAAACTCAAGAAGCATTACGACTATGTGCTGATTGACTGCGCGCCGGGCATTTCGGTGCTCAACGAAGTCGCTATCAAAATGGCCGATATGATCGTGGCGCCGACCATTCCCGATTACATCTCGACCCTGGGTCTCGCCGCGCTGACCAAATCCGCTTTGGCGCAGATCAAGCTGGATGGCGACAAGGTCGGCGAATTGTGGGTGCTGCCGACCAAGGTGATGGACAAGAACTCGCAACACCAGGAATTCCTGGCGCTGCTGAAGGGCGACGCGGACCGTAAGGATCCGCCGTTCCGCATGTTTGAAAGCCAGATTCCGCAATTGCCGTCGCTTGCGCGCGCATTGCAATATAACGAAATCGCCTTGCCATACGCCGATAAATACGGCGACTCGGCCAAGACAATGGAGGGCTTCGCCTTTGAGTTCGTCAGACGCATCAGCGACGCCCAACGGCGATAAACTCAAAACGGTTTTTAAGGGGCTGAAGCCCAAGGGCGCGAACGCCGAAGAGCGCGCCGCGCGCCTGCTTGCGTCTTTGGAGGATGCAAGCCTGGCGCTAATCCTCGATCCGCAGGGCGGCAAGGAAGATTTGAAGAGCTTCGCCAAGGCGTTTGGCCGTGCGGCGCTGGAGCGGCGTTTGTCCGCCGCCGGTCCCGAAGCGCTGACGGAATTGGTCGGCCGTCTGGAGCCCAAGCGCCGCCGCTTTCCCAAACTGACGGGCGAGCTGGTCGACATCGTCCTGAAGAAGCTGGGAACGGTCAAAGAGCCGAAAGAGGCTTTGGCGCCGGATCGGGTGCCGTCCCGCGACGCCATTTTCGCCTATCCGGACGAAACCGCCCTTCGCGCCGCATTGGATGAGTACTCGCCCGAATTGCTGAAACGCATCCGTCTTGAGCACGGTTTGATGTACAGCGCGCTGCCGCCGCCGAAAGACAAGAAAGGCGAAATCGAGCACATCGTCGCCTCGGTGTTCCGGCGCGTGCAGGGCAGCATCCTGGACCAGATGGATTTCTCGCCGCGGGCAAGGTCGAGCGAATAGCGTCAAGGCCGGAATTACGCCCAGTTGGCGTTTCGTTCCGACAGCGCTATATGACCGCCATGACCAAAGCTTGGACCCCCCAGACTTGGCGCGAAAAGCCCGCCAAGCACATCCCCAATGATTACCCGTCGCCGGAGCGCGTCGATGAGGTGGAAGCCACCTTGCGCAACTTTCCGCCGCTGGTCTTCGCCGGGGAAGCGCGCAATCTGAAGGCCCGGCTGGCCGATGTGGCCGCCGGCAAAGCCTTCCTGCTGCAGGGCGGGGACTGCGCTGAAAGCTTCAAGGAATTCCGCGCGGACAATATCCGCGACACCTTCCGCGTGCTGCTGCAGATGGCGGTCGTTCTGACCTTCGCCGGCGGCAAGCCGGTGGTGAAGCTCGGCCGCATCGCTGGCCAGTTTGCCAAACCACGCTCCGAGCCGATCGAAACCATCAATGGCGTGACGCTGCCGTCCTATCGCGGCGACAACATCAATGG
>JBEVJO010000023.1:0-12988 GCA_040510175.1 Caulobacterales bacterium | reverse complement strand
GGCGCCGCGATCCAGCGTGATGCTTTCGATGGCCCGGTGCGCTTGCCATAGGATCGTGCCGCCGGGCGTTTCGTAGAAGCCGCGCGATTTCATGCCGACATAGCGGTTCTCGACAAGGTCCAGTCCGCCAATTCCGTTCGCGGCGCCCAGATCGTTCAGCGCTTTCAGCAAAGTCGCGGGCGATAGTTTTTTGCCGTCGATGGCAGTTGCGTCGCCGCGCTCGAACGTCACGGTGATATAGGTCGGTTTATCGGGCGCCTCTTCCGGCGTGATGGTGCGGCGGCCTTCTCTTTTCGTGACCTCGTCGGGCGCCTCGACATCCGGGTCTTCCAGGATGCGGCCTTCCGACGACGTGTGCAGAAGATTGGCGTCGATCGAGAATGGCGCTTCCTGTTCTTTGCCTTTGGCGATCGGAATGTTGTGCTGCTTGGCGTAGGCGATGAGATCAGGGCGGCCCTGAAAGTCCCACTCCCGCCACGGCGCAATCACTTTCACGTCCGGCTTCAGCGCATAATAGGAAACCTCGAAGCGGACCTGATCGTTGCCCTTGCCGGTCGCCCCGTGGCAGACCGCGTCGGCGCCGACCATGTTGGCGATCTCGATCTGGCGCTTGGCGATCAGCGGCCGCGCGATGGACGTGCCCAGAAGATATTGCCCCTCATAGAGCGTGTTTGCGCGGAACATCGGAAACACGAAGTCCTTGGTGAATTCCTCGCGCAAATCGTCGATGAAGATGTTTTCCGGCTTGATGCCCATGGCCAGCGCCTTTTCGCGCGCCGGAGACAGCTCTTCGCCTTGGCCGAGGTCCGCCGTGAAGGTCACGACTTCGCAAGCATATTCGTCTTGCAGCCATTTCAGGATGATCGAGGTGTCCAGCCCCCCGGAATAAGCGAGCACGACCTTTTTGACGGAACCGGACTTGGACATTGCGAAAACCTGTAAGGCTTAGAAGGGATAGCGCGCGCATTTAGCCCGCGCCGGTCAAATGTGCTACCGCAAAAGCGTGACTTAGACGGTCACCTGCGCGCCCAGTTCAACCACGCGGCCGGACGGCAGATGGAAGAATTCGGTGGCGTTGGCGGCTCCGCGCGAGGTCATCACGAAAATGCGGTCCTGCCACATCGGCATGCCGGAGTTCGGCGACGCCAAAATCGTGCGGTGACCCAGGAAGAACGAGGTCGACATTATGTCGAACTTCAGCCCCTGCTTACGCGCCGTGCCCAGCGCCTGCGGCACGTTGGGCTCCTCCATGAAGCCGAAATGCACGATCAGTTTCTGGAAGCCGTCGCCGGCGGGCAAGATTTCCACCCGGTCTTGTAAAACGCGCGGCACGGATTCGGTTTTCACCGTCAAAAGGATGTTGTTCTCGTGCAGCACTTTGTTGTGCTTGAGATTGTGCATCAGCGCCAACGGCGCGATGTCCGGATCGCCGGTGAGGAAAATGGCCGTGCCGGGCACCTTATGCGGCGGCTTGGCTTTTAGACCTGCGATTAGATCTTCCAGAGAGACACTCTCGCGCCTGGTTTTGTCCAAAAGGATCAGTGAGCCGCGCCGCCAGGTCAGCATCACCGCGACGATCGCCGCGCCGAGCGTCAGCGGCGCCCAGGCGCCGTGCAACAGCTTCAGCGCATTGGCGCCGAAGAAGATCAGATCGATGATCATGAAGGGGATGATCAAAGCGAAGGTGGCCAGGCGGGACCACTTCCACATGTAATGCACCACCACGAACGCCAAAGCGGTGTCGACCGCCATCGAGCCGGTCACCGCGATGCCATAGGCGGCGGCGAGGTTCGATGAATTCTGGAACATGCCGACCAGCAGCAGCACGCCGACCAGCAGCAGATTGTTGACCTGCGGCACGAAGATTTGGCCCGCTTGCGTTTCCGAGGTCCGGCGGATGGTCAGACGCGGCAGCAGGCCGAGTTGCACGGCCTGTTGCGTGAGCGAGAACGCGCCGGTGATGACGGCTTGGCTGGCGATCACGGCGGCCATCGTCGCAAGGATCAAAACCGGCCAGAAGAGGAAGTCCGGCGCCATGCGATAGAATGGATTGGCGATCGCTTCCGGGTCGGACAGCACCAGAGCGCCTTGCCCGAGATAATTCAGCGCTAAACAGGGTAGGACCAGGACCATCCAGGCGGCCCGGATCGGGCCGCGCCCGAAATGGCCCATGTCCGCGTACAACGCTTCGGCGCCGGTGACGGCCAGAAATACCGAACCCAGAATGATGAAGCCGATGACGCCGTTTTCTACTAGGAATGCTGCGGCGTAATAGGGATTAAAGGCATTTAGAATTCGCGCATCGTCGGCGATGTGCAAAAGGCCGAGCCCGCCCAAGGTGAGGAACCAGACCACGGTGATCGGGCCAAAAAACTTCGCCACTTTACCCGTGCCGAAAGGCTGCACCATGAACAGGCCGATAAGAATGATGACGGCCATTGGCAGAACGTAGGGGTCGAGCGAATTGCCGACGCCCGGCGCCACTTTCAACCCCTCCAGCGCGCCCATGACCGACATAGCGGGCGTCACAACGCCGTCGCCATAGAACAACGCCGCGCCGATCACGCCCAGAACCAGAACGGGCGTGGAGTGCGTTCTCAAGGCACGCTGCGCAAGCGTCATGAGAACAAGCGTCCCGCCCTCGCCCTTATTGTCGGCGCGCATGATGAACAGGACATATTTGACGGTGACGACGAGGAACAACGCCCACAGCACGAGCGACACGACGCCGATCACCTGGAAATCGCCGATCTCGCCTTTGGCATGATGCAGCGCTTCGCGCATGGCGTAGAGCGGACTGGTGCCGATATCGCCGAAGACGACGCCGACCGAGCCCAGCGCCAGGGTCCAGAAACCCTCTTTGCCGTGACCATGTGCGTCCAAGGCGGTGCGCGCCGCGTCGGAATTGTTGGCATTCTTCCCAGCGCCCGGCGCGGGTTTCGCGGCGGACACGCTTTGCCCGCCGGCAGAACTTCCTTCGCCGCCGCCCGCACTGCTCATACGACTGTCTCGCGGCGTGCGTTCGCGCTTGCGCCAAGGCGCCATAGACGACCGGCCGGCGGCGCCCCGCAGGCGGCGTTTCGGATGACACCCGCTCTCATATGGTTTCTAAGCCCGGCGAATGAGCTGGAAAAAGCCGTATCGGGACCGACACTAAGGCCACCTACCCATGTTCGGGCGGGGCGATACTCCCATTCAGACGTGCAGGCAACACCCGTTGCGTCTCCGGCGCGCCCGCGCGCGGCGTGGGCGCTTAAACCATCGAAACTTGGCGTAAACCGGCTCGTTTTAGTGCTGGCTGGCCGGCATGTGGACGACCAAGCCGTCCAGCTCCGCCGTCACCTTGATTTGGCAGGAAAGGCGTGAATTGGGCTGCACGCCTTCGGCAAAATCGAGCATCGACTTTTCCATATCGCCGGCTTCGCCGGTCTTTGCGACCCAGGCTTCGTCCACGAAAACGTGGCAAGTCGCGCAGGCGCAGGCGCCGCCGCAATCAGCGTCAATGCCGGGAACGGCATTCTTTACAGCGCCTTCCATGACCGAAAAGCCGACCGGCGTTTCGATCGGGTGCTCGGTGCCATTGTGCTCGACATAGATAATCTTGGGCATTCTCAGAAACTCTCCAATCCTCCGGCTTGGCAGCCAAGCCTGGGCGCCGGTCGCTGCGCCATCTCGCCAGCCGCTTCGCTAGCGTACTTTTCTTTGCGTCCCCTTACCGCGCCTTGGCATTTCCCGAAATGAGTAATTTCGCAGCAGCGACAAAATTTAACGCCCCACCTCTTATCCGGCGCCAAGAAGCTCATAGGCAAACGGCGATGATTGGGTCTGCCCTTTGGCCCGTCCTCCGGCAATCTCGCCAAATGGCCGACCGCGTTCCGCAGCCGCCGGTCCTCGTATACGACAAATCGAGCTGAATAAACTTGATTTTAGTGGTTCCAAGAGCGGACTGCCGCCATTTCGCGCAATGCCCGGGCGCGTACGGACAAAGACTGGCCAGTGCATCGCCGCAGGCTCGGCCGGGATCATGCGCTGCGCCGGGTCGCTTGCTGGGGGATGCCGGCTCACGGTACATGCTGCAGTGTGACTTTAGCAGATTCTTCGGAGGCAGCCGCCGCGCTGCGCACCTTTCCGCTTTTGGACGCGGCGGCGACTCTCGCTTTGGGCAAAGCGCTGGGCAAGGCGGTCCGCCGTGGGGATGTTATTTTCCTCTATGGCGAGCTCGGCGCAGGAAAGACAACCTTGGCGCGTGGCGTTATTGAAACCGCGACCGGCGAGACAGATATCCCCAGCCCGACCTATAATCTGGTGCAGATTTACGCAGGCCCGGACTTCGACATCTGGCATATGGACCTTTATCGGCTCAAAAGTCCGGAAGAGGCCTTTGAGTTAGGTCTCGAAGACGCGGCGGGGGCCGTGCAGCTGGTGGAATGGCCCGAACGCCTGCAGGATAATGGTCCGGCGCCGAATTTAAGCGTGCGTTTGTCGCCGGACGGCGAAGGGGGCCGGCTGGCGGTTTTGTCGGCTGGGCCAGAATGGGAGAAGCGGCTTGTCGCTATCTGAGCGCGCAAAGCAGGAGCGGGCCAAGCGCCTGGAGGTCTTTCTCCGGGAGCACGGCTGGTCCGAGGCAACGCGCTTGCCTCTGGCGGGCGACGCCTCGACGCGGCGCTATGAACGGCTGGTGTTACCCGGCTATCCCGCGATTCTGATGGATGCGCCGCCGTCGGCCGAAAGCGCCCCATGCCCGCCCAACGCCAGCGCCGACGAGCGCATCAAACTCGGTTACAATGCCTCGGCCCGCCTGGCTGCCAGCCGCGTCGACGCGTTCGTCGCGCTCGCCGGGCGCTTGCGCTACGCCCAGCTCTCGGCGCCTGAAATCTTCGCTCATGACAGCAAGCAAGGCTTCGCCATTGTCGAGGATCTGGGCGATTCCATCTACGCAGCGGAAATTCGCAACGGCGCTTCGGAACTGGATTTGTATTCCGAGGCGATCGATACGCTCCTGCAACTCCATAAATCCTCGCCGCCGCGATCCTTGGAATACAAAGGCGCCAGCTGGCCGATGATGCTGTACGACGACACCGCGTTGCTGGCGGAAACCGAATTGCTGCTTGACTGGTACGCCGAGCGCCGGTGCGGTATCACCATGACTCCGGCGGCGCGCGCAACGTGGCGTGACGCCTGGAGCGCGGTGTTTCCTGTATTGGGCGCCGCGCGGCCAGTGCTGGTGCTGCGCGACTATCATGCTGAAAACCTGCTCTGGCTGCCCAATCGCGAGCCGGGCAAGCGCACCGGCCTTCTGGATTTCCAGGACGCCTTGGCCGGCCATCCTGCCTACGACCTGGTGTCGCTGCTGGAAGACGCGCGCCGCGACGTCGATCCGGATCTGGCGCAAGCGATGATTGAACGCTACGTCGCCGGCGCGTTCGATCTGGAAGTCGAACCGTTCCACGCCTCTTATGCGGTGCTCGGCGCACAGCGGAACGCCAAGATCATCGGCATTTTCTGTCGCCTCGCCCTGCGCGACAGCAAGGATCGTTATCTCGATTTGCTGCCACGGGTGCAGGCGCATTTCACGCGCAATATCGCGCATCCCGCTTTGGCGCCGGTTGCGCGCTGGTTTGAAGCGAACTTGCCCGCAACCGAACTGGTCCCCGCATGATTGCCGCGCCGGATACGGCGCTTGTGCTTGCCGCTGGGCTTGGCACGCGCATGCGCCCGCTGACCAACGATAAACCGAAACCGCTGATCGAAGTCGGCGGGCGCGCGTTGGTCGATCACATGCTCGACCGCATGGGCGCAGCCGGCGTCCAGCGCGCCGTCGTCAATGTGCATTATTGCGCAGATCAGATGGAAACGCATCTGGCCCGGCGCGCATCGCCCGCAATCACGATCTCCGATGAACGCGATCAATTGCTGGAGACTGGCGGCGCGCTGGCGAAGGTGCGTCCGATATTGGGCGAAGCGCCCATCTTCATCGCCAACACCGATTCGATCTGGAGCGAAGACGGTGTTCCGGCCTTCGACGCGTTGCGCAGGAATTTTGATCCCACGCGGATGGATTTCCTGTTGCTGCTGGCGCGGCTCGACCAACTCTTGGGTTTCGGGCCAAAAGGCGATTTCGCATTGCTGCCGGACAGGCGCATTGCCTGGCCAAAAGATGCGCCCGATGCCGCGCATTATGCCTATACCGGCGTGCAGCTGATCCGCCCTCAAGTGGCCGATGGCGCACCGGTCGAACCATTCTCACTACGCCGGTTCTGGGACGCCGCTTTGGAGCAGGGCCGCATGTACGGGATCGTGCTCGACGGTTTCTGGATGCATGTCGGCGATCCGCAGGCGCGTGATGAGGCCGACGCCAAACTCGCCGCCTTGCGCGCGCAATCGGCCGTTCCCGTTAGCTCGTGAACAGCCCCAATCCATTCGCCGCCGCCGCGCCGCGAATGTTCACCATTCCCGCCGGCGCGCCGTTTCTGCCCAGTCTCGCCGCTGGCCTGCACGCGGCCCTCGATGATCCAAACGATCCGCTAGCGCTGTCGCGGGCTTTGGTCCTGGTGCCGACGCGGCGCGCTGCGCAAGTGTTGGCCGAAGCCTTTGCTGCTCTGAGCGGTGGCGCCGCTTTGCCGCCGCGCATCGCCCCGCTCGGCGATCTGGAAATCGAAGACGATCCGCCGCCGCTGCACGGCGCCAACCTCGCCGTCGCGCCTGCTATCGATCCCTTGGCGCGGCAAATGGAATTGGCGGAATTGCTCACCGCCAAGGCGCGCGCCGAAGGTTTCCCGTTGCACGCGGCCGGCGCCTTGGCGCTGGCGCGCGAACTGGCGAACTTGCTCGATCAGGCGGCGCTTTATGATTCCAAGCCATGGACGGATTTATCGGCGCTGGTCGAGGATGCCGATCTCGCCGAACATTGGCGGCGTAATGCGCGCTTCCTTGAGATCGTCGCCGAAGCCTGGCCCGCGCGCCTGCTCGCCGAAGGTCTGATCGATCCCGGCCGCCGCCGCGCATTCATTACCGATGTGATCGCCAAACGCTGGCGCGACAACCCGCCGCCGAGCCCGCTGATCATCGCCGGCTCTACCGGCGCGCAGCCCGCGACGCGGCGCTTGATCGAAGCCGCGGCCAATGCGCCGCAAGGTTTAGTCGTCCTGCCCGGCCTCGATCAGGATCTGGACAAGGACGCCTGGGAAGAGCTCGACGCCCAGCATCCGCAACGCGCGCTGAAGGGCGTTCTGGAGCATTTGAAAATCGAGCGCGAGCAGGTGCGCCTCTGGCCGACCATCGAGGAAGCGCCCGCCGCACGCCGCCGCCGCCGTCTCATCAACGAAGCCTTGCGTCCGGCCGAACGCACCGCCGACTGGCTCGACCGATTGCAAACCCTGGCGGGCGCCGAACAGCAGGAGGTCGCGGACTTTGTCGCTTCCGGCGCGGCCGGGATGACGCGCATCGACGCCCGCAACGATGAAGAAGAAGCGCTGACGGTCGCGCTGCATGTGCGCGGCGCGCTGGCTGAAGGCATGGCGCATATCCTGGTGGTGACGCCGCAAGCCAGTCTGGCGCGGCGCATCGCCGCCAAGCTGGCGCGCTGGACTATCATTCCCGATACCGCCTCCGGCGCCAGTCTCGCCGAAGCGCCGATCGGCGGATTCTTGAACGCGATTCTGGAAGCGGCGCTCGCGCCGGACGGTGCGCTCGCCTGGGCGGTGCTTCTGAAGAATCCATTGCTGACGCTTGATCGCGATGCAGGTTTCGCACGCGCTGCCGGCGCAGTGTTTGAACGCAAAGCCTTACGCGGGCGCATGCCGCCATCATTAGAGTCATTCGCGCAGGCGCTGGACGATCCGAAGCGGCCGGATTCTTATCCGGCCGAAAAAGCCTTCATTGCTGATCTCGCCGAGCGCATGGCGCCGCTGATCGATTTCCTCACCGCGAGCAAAGTCGCGCTGCCTGCTTTGGCGCAAGTGCTTATAGAAACCGCCGAGTCGCTTAGCCTTGAAAAACTTGAAGATGGATTCAAAGACGGCGCGGCGCGGTTGTGGTCCGGCCCCGATGGCGAGATCGCGGCCGATCTATTCACCCGGCTGCTGGCGCTTGGCGAACAGAGCCTGCAAAGCCCGCCCCGCGATTCCGTCGACGCCATCGGCGCCTTGATCCGCGATCAGCGCGTGCGCAATCGCGACGGCGATCCGCGCGTGCGCATCTTGGGACCGCTGGAAGCGCGCCTGCTCGACGCCGATCTGGTGATCCTGGCGGGCCTCAATGAAGGCTCCTGGCCCGCCGCCACTGGAACCGACGCACTGACAGGCCCACGTTTGCGCCGTGTGCTTGGCCTGCCCGATCTTGAAGAACGCGTGGCGCTGGCCGCGCACGATTTCGCCGAACTCGCCTGCGCGCCGCGTCTGATTCTCAGCCGCGCGCAAAGGGTGGATTCCGCCCCCGCCATCGCCTCGCGCTGGCTATGGCGGCTGTCGACTTTGGCCGAAGGCGCGCTGGGCAAAGAGCGCGCGCACGCCATCTTCGCCGACGCGCACGATTATCTGCACGTCGCCCGCTTGCTCGACACGCCTGCGAAGATCACGCCCGTCAGCGCCCCCGCGCCCAAGCCGCCCGCCGCAACGCGCCCGCGCAAGTTGAGCATCACCGACATCGAAACCCTGATCCGCGATCCTTACGCGATCTACGCCAAGCACGTCCTCGGGCTGCGTGCGCTCGATACGATCGGGCCGATGGATGACGCGCGCGCGCTCGGCACCGCCATTCACGCGGCGCTGGACAACTACTGCAATGGTAAGCCGCGCGGCAAAGATGCCGTTTTGCAATCGCTCGATGCGACGCTGGCGGAGATCGGCCTGCCACGCGAACAACGCGAACGGCTCGCGGCGCGCCTTGAGGAAACAGCCCGGGACTTCGCCGCCTGGCACGCAGCCCAAGAGGCGGCTGGCGTTCGGACTCTGCATGAAATTTCCGGCGCGTATAAACTGCCGAGTTTCGACCCAGCTTTCATCTTGCATGGCCGCGCCGATCGCATCGACATCCATCCCGACGGCTGGGCTGCGATCCTCGATTACAAAACCGGCGCGAGCCCGACGATCCGCGAGGCGCTAAGCTTCGTGCCGCAGCTCTCGCTGGAGGCTGCAATGCTGGCCGCCGGCGCCTTTAAGGATCAAGACGGCAAAGTGGTGCGGGCGCAGAGCAAGGCGCTGACTTATGCGCGCTTCCGCAAACCCTGGCTGCTGGAGAACGTCGCGACCGATTCAGATGTCGCCTTGGTGGTCGAGCAAAAGCTGAATGAGCTGACCGGCCTTCTGCTGCAATACGCAAAAGACGAACAACCATACCTTTCCAAGCCGCGCAGCAAGTTCGCGCGCGAGAACGGCGATTACGATCTCTTGGCGCGGCGCGCCGAATGGGCGGATTCCGGAGAGGGCGAATGAACAGGCCGCTCGATCCCGATTACGAACGCGCCTCGAAGGCGCAGAGCCTCGCCGCCACGCCCGCGAATTCGGCCTGGGTCACCGCGAATGCAGGCTCCGGCAAAACGCGGGTGCTGACCAATCGCGTAGCGCGGCTGTTGCTTGAAGGCGCAAAGCCGGACGCGGTTCTCTGCATCACATACACCAAGGCGGCGGCTGCGGAGATGAAAGCGCGGCTGTTCGAACAGCTCGGCGGCTGGTCCACCATGGGCGATTCCGAGCTGGCGGAAAAGCTCGCCGAATTGTGCGAAGAACCAAAAAGCCGCTTCGACGCCAAGCGGCTGCGGCGCGCGCGAGCGCTGTTTGCGCAAGCCCTGGAAACGCCGGGCGGCATCAAGATTCAAACCATCCACGCCTTCGCCGAACGCCTGCTGCGGCAATTCCCGCTGGAAGCCGGCGCGCCGCCGGGCTTCAATGTCGTAGATGATGTGGTCGGCGCCCGTTTGCGCGCGGATTCAGTCAGCGCCTTGCACGCCGCGCCCGAATTGGCGGACGCGTTGCGCCACGTAGCGGTGCGCGCCTTCGAGGCGGACTTCCACAAATTACTCAGCGCCAGCCTCTATGGACGCGCCGCAATCGAGAAGTTTCTGGGCGCGCATGGCGATCTTGAGAACGCGGTGACGCAGCTCCGCGCATTGTGCGGGGCGCGTGATGATCGTACGCCGCAGGAGATTGTCGTCGATTACCTCAATGGCTTTTCGGAGAACCGCGCCGAAGCGGCCATCGCGGCCTTGGGCGAATCCGACAAGGCCGCCGATTCCGAAGCCCGCGGCGCTTTAAAAAGAGCCCTGGCCGCACAAACTGGTATTGAAAAATATGCCGCGCTGAAATCCTGGTTCTTCACCAGCGCAGGCGAACTGCGCAAATCGCCCGCGACGAAAGCGGTGATGAACGATCCACGCGCGGGGCCGTTTCTGGCCGAAGAATCGATGCGCATCGACGAGACCGAACAGCGTTTGCGCGCCGCGCGTCTGGCCGAAGCCTCCTGTGCGCTGCTGAAGCTGGCGCAGCACGCGATCCAGGCCTATGCGCAGGCCAAGGCCGATCGCGCCGCGTTGGATTTCGATGATCTGGTCGCCTTCGCCGTCACGCTCCTAAAGGACAACGCGGCGGCGCGCTGGATCGCCTACAAATTGGATCAGCGCATCGATCATGTTCTGGTCGACGAAGCGCAGGACACCGCGCCGGCGCAATGGGACTTGGTGCGCGCGCTGATCGAGGAGTTTTTCGCGGGCATCGGCGGACGCGATCGGGTCCGCACAGTGTTTGCAGTCGGCGACGAAAAGCAGTCGATCTATTCCTTCCAGGGCGCCGACCCAACGCGGTTTTTGCTGGAACGCGAATCGATCAAGAATATCGCGCTCCTTGGCGGCGGGCAGTTCGTCGGACCGGAACTGGATTTATCGTTCCGCTCGACGCCAGAGGTTCTACAAGTCGTCGATCATCTGTTCGATGACGCAGATGTCGCCGCTTTCGCCTTCGGCGCCGGCGCGCATTCGCGCCACACGGCGTTTCGCAAGCAGCACCAAGGCCGCGTCGAATGGTGGCCCGGCGCAAAGGCCGACGAAGGCGGGGACGGCGAACCCTGGCGCGCGCCGCTCGATCGCGACAAGGAAAGCAGCGCCGCCGCGAAACTGGCGCAGGCTATCGCAACCCGGATTCGCGACGATCTGGATCGCGGCGTCGCGGTCTGGGACGGCGCGCAGGAGCGGCCGATGCGCGCCAGCGACGTAATGATCCTGGTGCGTAAACGTGGGGGGCTGTTCCGGCAAATTCTAAAAGAGCTGAAGCGTAAACAAGTGCCGGTCGCCGGCGCCGATCAGATCACGCTGAAAGACGAAGCGGCCGTTCTGGATTTGCTGGCGGCGGCGCGCGCGGCGTTGTTGCCTGAAGATGATCTGGCGCTGGCGGAGACCCTGCGCACGCCCTTGTTTGGTCTGAGCGAAGCAGATCTCTTTGAACTGGCGCATGGTCGCGGCAAGACCACTTTGCGCGAGAGGCTGCGCGAATCCACCGCACCGCAGATCATGCAAGCGGAAGCTCAATTCGCCGAATGCGAAGCGCGCGCCCGCAGCGTCCCGCCGTACGAATTCTTCGCGCACCTGTTGGAGCGCCTGGACCACGAAGGCCAAAGCGGCTGGGGGCGCATGATTACGCGGTTGGGGCGTGAGGCACGGGAAAGCATCGAAGAAATGCTGTCGCGTGCTTTGGCGCACGGCCAAGGCCCGGCGCCAAGCCTGCAGGCGTTCGTGGTTGAGATCGGCGAAGATGACGCGCCGGTAAAGCGCGAATTCGATTCCGGCGGCGATGAAGCGCGGGTGATGACAGTGCACGGCGCCAAGGGCCTTGAGGCGCCGGTCGTCATTCTGCCGGATACGATCAGCACCGGCGGGGCGCGCGATGTTCCTTTGTATATCGATGCGGAATCCGGATTTCTCTGGGCCGCGCCGGAGATCAAAGCCAGAGCCGTCGACAATGCCAAAGATCGCCGGGCCGAGCGGGCGCGGGCGGAAGATCTGCGTCTGCTTTATGTCGCCGCGACACGCGCGAAGGATCAATTGATCGTCTGTGGCGCTTTGCCGAAGGCGCGCAAAACCGACGGCTCCTGGCATGCGCAGTTCGAAGAGGCGCTGCGCAAAGCCGGCGGCGCGGAGTTTGAGACGCCGTTCGGCAAAGGACTGGTCCTGGGCGCAAACTTGAAATCGCTCGGCGCGGGCGAAGCATCCGCGAAACGTTCGCTCCTGCCGGACTGGGCGCTCCTCCCGGCGCCTGCCGCGCCGTCGCGCCGTATGGCGCCGACGCAAAGCGGGATCGGTGAAGCGGCCCTGTCGCCTTTACTGGGGTCGAAGACCGGTCGCTTCCGGCGCGGCGTCTTGATCCACCGTCTCTTGCAAAGCTTGCCCGAAGCGCCGCCCGAACAGCGCCGCGATCTGGCGCGCGAAGCGCTGGCGATCGAGCCCGATTTGACCGACAAGCAGCGCAAGGAAATCCTCAGCACAACGATCAAAGTGCTGGAGCATCCCGATCTGTCGCCTGTCTTTACGCCGGGCGGATTGGCGGAGGCAGCGATCGTCGGCTGGGGACCCGGTCTGCCGCCGGGCGTGGTGATTTCCGGCCGCGCCGACCGCCTGATCGTGACTGCCGACGAAGCCGTGATCGTCGATTTCAAAACCAACCGTCCCGCCCCATCTTGCATCGAAGACGCGCCGCAAAGTTACATCGCGCAGATGGCCGCCTATCGCGCGGTGTTGGCGGCGCGGCTGCCGGGGCGCAAAATACGCTGCGCGCTGGTCTGGACCGACGGCCCCAGCGTCATGGCGATTCCCGACGCGATGCTCGATGGAGCGCTGGCCGCCTGGACGCTGGCGGCGGAGTAACCCGACTCATTCAGTCAGGAATGAGCTTTGATAAAGCCCGTCTTGAGCCGCACCTGATTGAAGGCGCATCCCGAGGCATTACATCGGGGCTCAACTGATCTATGCTCGCCCAAGAATCATGGCGCAGCCGATTGCTACGAA
>JBEVJO010000022.1:0-3879 GCA_040510175.1 Caulobacterales bacterium | reverse complement strand
GGCGTTGGGCCTTGGCCTCGCGGCGCCGTTCACAGCTTTAGCGTTTGCGCCGGCTCTGGCGCGCTCGCTGCCCAGGCCGGGGCCGTGGATGACTCGCTTCAAGGAGTTCCTCGCCTTTCCCATGCTGGCGGCGGCCGTGTGGCTGATCTGGGTGCTGGCGCAGCAGGCGGGCGCGAACGGCGTGCTCGCAGCGCTGACCGCGATGGGCGGCTTGGCGCTTTCGATCTGGGCGCTGCGCAGCTTCAAAAGCCTCTGGCGCTGGGTGTTCGGCGGACTTGGATTGGCGCTGGTCGTCGCGGCTTTGTTTGCGTTGGGCGCGCCGGTCTCAGAAGCGCCGGATGCGCCTGCCGCGGCACATACCGAGACTGCCGCGCCATGGTCGCCCGAAGCGGTGGCGCAAGCGCGCGCGCAAAACAAAACCGTCTTTGTCAATTTAACGGCGGCGTGGTGCATCACCTGCAAAGTGAATGAGACGGTGGTCTTGCGCTCGGACAAAGTGCGGGACGCACTGGCCGCGCCGGATGTGGCGTATCTCGTCGGCGATTGGACCAAGCGCGATGCGGCCATCGCCACGGAATTGGCGGCGCATCAACGTGCGGGCGTGCCATTGTATCTTGTCTACAAACCCGGCGCAGACGCGCCGGAATTATTGCCGCAAATCCTCAGCGAGAAAATTGTGCTGGAGGCGTTGGGGAAATCATAATCCTTCGAAAACCAGGCGCGCCGGGGCGGTGACGAAAGCGGCGGCGCGGTGTTTGACTTCGCACGCAACCTATTTGAGTAATGCCCTATGAATGATGCTCAAAAATTTCGTGCTGAAGCCTTGCAGTTCAATACGCTGCGCACGCTGTCCGAAAGATTGCGTCAGGCCGGCAAGGGCGCTTTGGCGGTCCATGCGACGGAGCGCGCCAAAAGGCTCAGTCTGCAGGCGCCGCACATCTATTGCGATTTCACGCGCCAGCGTCTGGACGGCGAAGCGATTGACGCGCTTATGGGATTGGCGTCGGCGCTGATGCGCTTTCGCGACGCGGTGGCGGCGGGCGAAGCGGTCAACAACACTGAAATGCGCTCCGCCCTGCATCAGGCGTTGCGCGCGCCGCAGAGCCGCGATTGGTCCGCTTTGGGGCGGCCGATGTCGGCGACGATCATCGAGGAGCGCAATCGCGCCCGCACCTTTGCGGAAGGCGTGCGTTCGGGCCGGATTAAAGCGGCGGACGGACGGCCGTTTAAAAATCTGGTGCATCTGGGCGTCGGCGGATCGGACCTCGGGCCGCGCATGATTTACGATGCCTTGAAGCCGGTCGGCGATCCGCAGATTGCACTGCGTTTCGCATCGAACATCGACCCGGAAGATCTTGCGCAGGCGCTGCACGGACTCGATCCGCGCGAGACGCTGCTGCTGGCGGTATCAAAGACCTTCACGACGCAAGAGACGATGGCGAATTTCGCCGCCGCGCGCGCCTGGCTGGAAAGCGGCGTTGCCAAGGACGCTTCGCTGCAGCATCTGATCGCCGCCACGGCAAAGCCCGACCTCGCCATGAAGGCCGGCATCGCCAAGGAACACATCTTTGCCTTCTGGGATTGGGTCGGCGGCAGGTTTTCGGTGTGGTCGAACGGCAGCCTGTCGGTGGAGATCGCCCTCGGCGCGGATGTGTTCGACGGCTTCCTGCAAGGCGCCGCCGATATGGACGCCCACGTAATGTCGGCCCCGGCAGAGACAAACGCGGGCGTCATCGCGGCGCTGGTCGATTTTTGGAACGCGTCAGTGCTGGACTATCCGGCGCGCGCCGTGACGCCGTATGCGACGCGGCTGCGGCTGTTGCCGTCCTACCTTCAGCAATTGGTGATGGAGAGCGACGGCAAATCCGTGCAGGCCGATGGCGCGCCGGCGTTCTGCCCAACAGCGCCGGTGATCTTTGGCGGCGAGGGCGCCACGACGCAGCATTCGTTCTTCCAATGGCTGCACCAGGGCACGACGATCTGTCCGGTGGATTTCATCGTCGCGGCGCAGGATCGTTTGAATGAAGCCGAAGCGCAGAAGGCGCTGAACGCCAATGCGCTGGCTCAGGCAGAAGCGCTCTGGAATGGCCGTTCGACCGCCGAAGCCGAAGCGATCACCGCCAAAGCCACTGACGCCGAAACCGCCGCGCGACTGGCGCCGCACAAAACCTTCCAAGGCGGGCGGCCGAGTTCAATGTTCATTCTCGACCGGCTGGAGCCGCAAAGCCTCGGCGCGCTGATCGCGCTTTACGAATACCGCACCGCGTTCGCCGGCGTGCTGGCCGGCATTAACCCATTCGACCAGTGGGGCGTGGAGTTGGGCAAGGAACTGGCCCAGTCGATCCTGAAAACCTGGGACGAGGCGGCGGCGGATCCGGTGACGGACCGGTTATTGAGAAGGTTGAAGGGATGATCCCTGATGATCAAATTCGCGGGTATAATTTGCCTTGCACTCGGGTCATGTTTATCTGCGGTCGCTGAAGAAATGCCCACAGACTATAGGCTCGTAGGAAACACGAGTTGGCCGGAGCATGACGGGCCACTCTATGAAGTGCAGTCCATTTCATGCGTGGACGCTTCAAAAATAGAAATAATTGAGCCGGACCAGAGGCGCACCAATGTCTGGATGTTCATATCCGAGAAGGCTTCAGGACCCCTTGCCGGGGGCTACCTACTACTAGACACGGAATACGATTGTTCGAAGCGGCGTTTTAGAATCGATACGATGAAGGGATTCGATAAAACGGAAGCGACACCAACTGGGTATCACATTTCAGAGCCCGAACCATGGAAAGACGTGGGTCCCAAAACCGCTCAATCAGATCTGCTCAAATTTATGTGCGGTGAAAAGGTGGAAGATCTGCCAGTGCCGCCGAATATGCAGCTTCGAGAACATGCCGCCTTCATCTTTGAACACTTTAGATTACACAAGGCGCCTGCGCCGCAGTAGTAATATAGTTAGCAGTGGCAATTGCTGATCGACCAGGAAGATCACTCAGCCGCCGCAATGACGGGATGGCTCACCGCATTGGCCGCGTAAGCGAGGGCGGCGGCGATGTCCTCCGCCTCAAGTTCGGGATAATCGCTCAGGATTTCGGCTTGGCTCATCCCGGCGGACAGCCAGCCCAGAACGTCCTGCACGCGAATGCGCATTCCCCGGATGCAGGGGCGGCCGCCGCATTGCAGGGGATTAATGGTGATGCGCTTCAAGAGTTCGCTCATAGCGTTTCCATAGCGCGTTTTCGTGCAGAATGCACGGTCTGGCGGGACGGGACTTGTTAAGGATTGGGCCGTGAATCCTTGGTATTAACCCCCGCTATGCTTGCTGGACCTCGCCCGATGGGCTAGGCGTCCCGCCTATTTTGATGAACGGATAGTTTCCCCGATGGCCGACGAAGCCTTCAGGCCCAAAGCGCGGCGTCCGCGCGGTCTTGCCGACCGCCGCGGCGCAGCCTTGGCGGCTGAGCGCGATCTGGTCGCCAAAATCGGCAAGGTTTACGAGGCCTGGGGCTTCGAGCCGCTGGAAACCTCGGCCTTTGAATATGCCGATGCGCTGGGCAAGTTCCTGCCGGATCAGGACCGTCCAAACGAAGGCGTGTTCGCGCTGCAGGACGACGACGAACAATGGATGGCGCTGCGCTACGATCTGACCGCGCCGCTGGCCCGCTTCGCCGCTGAAAACTACGACAGTTTGCCCAAGCCCTATCGGCGCTGGCAGGCAGGGCCGGTCTGGCGCAACGAAAAGCCGGGGCCGGGACGCTACCGCCAGTTCGTGCAGTGCGACGCCGATACGGTCGGCTCGGCCAACCCGGCGGCGGACGCGGAAATGATCGCGATGGCGTGCGCCGCGCTGGAAGCGGCCGGCGTGCCGCGCGGGCA
>JBEVJO010000021.1:0-7641 GCA_040510175.1 Caulobacterales bacterium | reverse complement strand
CCGTCGTCGCGCTGATCGGCGCGGGCGGCGTGCTGTTTCTGAAATCGCCCGCCGGTTTGAACTTCATCGAAGACGCGGCGGACGGCGCCAAGGCCGGACGGCTCGGCACGCTGTCGCTCAAGAATCTCAAAGGCGATCCGTTCGGAACTTTACATGCCGACCGCGTCGCCATCGCCGATTCCAAAGGCGAGTGGCTTGTGGTCGAGAACGTCTCGCTGACGCTCAATCCCTGGCCGATCTTCGGCCGCATTGTGCAAATCAAATCCGCGAGCGCCAGACGCGTCGGCGTCTTGCGCCGGCCGATGCTTGAGCCCCCCAAGAAGGACAAGGGCAAGGCGCTGGTCGATTTCGACTTGCAAGCATTGTCATTGCCCGACGTCGATGTCGCCAAAGGCGTGGCGGGCCCGGCGGCGCGGCTCAAGATGGCGGCGGCGGCGCTGTCGCGCCGCAATGGCGACAGCAGCGCGCATTTGGATTTGCGCCGTCTGGACGCCGACACCGATCTGTTGCTGCTCGATTGGCGCTCCATCAAGGACGTGATGACTCTAAAAGCCAGCGGCCGCGGCGCCCCCGGCGGGTTGTTCGCCAATCTACTGGAAACGCCCAAGGGCGCAGCGATTGCGCTGTCTGCGGCCGCGCAAGGCGATCCGGATGCCGGTCATGCCGGGATCAATCTCAGCGTTGGCGGCGCGCCGGCTTTCCGCGCCGGCGGCTCCTGGAAAAGCGGCGCGGTCGATGCAACGCTGAGCGGCGATCTCAATAGCATCGCGCCGACGCGCGTTTTCGCGGAACGCCTTGGCGGGCCATTCGAGGCAAAGCTAAAACTGACGCCTGCCGCCGATGCGCTGCAAAACCTCGATCTCGACGCCCGCTTCGCGCGTCTGACCGCGCATGCTAGCGGTCTTGTCAACTCCGATCAACGCACCGCGCCAAAAGGCCTCGACGTCACGGCGCAGGCGCCGAAACTCAACGCCTTGGGCGGCGGACTGGAATGGGCCAGCGGTCCGGCGCAAATCGACGGCAAGGTTTTCGCCGTCGATTCCGGCTACGGCTTTCGCGGCAATGCGCGCGTCGAACAATTTGATCGCTTTAGCGTCAGCGCCCGCAGCGTCAGCGGTCCCGTCGACGTGCGCATGAATGACGACGCCATCAATTTCCAAGGCGCGCTGCAGACCGCCGGAGTCAGCGCCAAGCAAAAGCAACTCGCGGGCCTTCTCGGCGTCAAGCCGGCGATCAGCGTTAATGGCGCCTATATCCGCAAGACCGGCGAAGTGCGTTTCACGCAAGCCCGGCTCGACAGCCCGGCGGCCAATGCGCAAGCCTCCGGCGAGATTGACCCGGATGGTCCGATCCGCCTGGAAGGCGTGATCAATATCAATACGCTCAGCGCCGTGCAGGCCGGCGTCAAGGGGCGGGCCAATTTCCGCTTCGGCGCAGCGCGCGCCAATCCCAAAGCGCCGCTGCAGATCAGCGCGCAAGGCTCTGGCGCGGGGCTGTCCGGCGAAAACCAGATCGTGCAATTGCTGGGGCCATCGCCGAAACTGCAGATCGAAACCGATGCGCCATCCGGCGGCGGCTGGCGCATTCAGCGCGCCAATCTCGACGGCAAGAATTTGCGCCTTGGCGCCAAGGGCGCCGCGTCGGCGGACGGCGTTCTGAACATCGATCTGCAGGGAACGGCGCGCGGCCCATTCAAGGCCGGCGGCACAAATATCGAGGGCGTGATCGACGCCGACGGCAAGGTGACCGGCACGCAGGACAATCCGCGCATCGCATTGCAAGCGCGCTCCGACAAAATCGACGCGGCAGGCGTGCACCTCGTCAAAGCCGTGCTGGACGTCGAGATCCCCGATATGGGCGAAGCGCTTGCAGGCAGCATCAAGCTGAATTCGGCAACGCCACAAGATCCCGTCACCGCAAGCGCGCTGTTTGCGGTCGCCGACGGCCGCACCAGCGTCACGAAGATCGACGCCAATTGGTCCGGCGTGCTGGCGAATGGCGACATCGCCTTTGGCGGGGATGCGCCAATGACCGGGACGCTCGCGGCGAAAGGGCCGTTCGCGCCCTTTACCGGCAGCCCCGGCGAATTCGCCGCCAATCTGGCGCTCACCAATTCCAGCGGCGTGCAAGGCGTCGATTTAAGCGCCAGCGCGACGCGGCTGTCTTTCGAGCGCGGGCGCATCTTTGTGTCCTCGGCGCGGTTACGCGCACGCGGCACCGAGGAAGACTTGAACGTTGTGCTGAGCGCCGCGGGCGAAGCCGGACAAGCCTTCGTGCTCAACGTCAACGGACCAATCAAAAAGACCGGCGATGTGCGCCAGGCGCTGATTACGTTGCGCGGCAAGTACGGCGAGGATCGCATCCTCACCCAGGCGCCGATCGACGTAAAATACGGCCCCAACTCCATGTCGGTGCTTGGCGAATTGCGCTTAGGCCAAGGCGCCATGAGCCTGGATTGGCGCCGTCAAGGCGAAGCGCTGGATGTGAAGCTGGCGCTTAACCGTGCGCCCGCTTTCCTTGGCGGATTTATTTCTCCGCGCTTGCGTCTGGACGGTGAATTGTCCGGTAGCGCGTCGTTCGCCGGCAAAGGCGATACGTTGCGCGGCGGCGGCGAAATTACCATCGACAATCTCGGTCCCGAAGGCGCCGGCGCACAAGGATTGGACGGCAAATTGGCGCTGACCTTGGGCGACAATCGCCTGCGCTCAACCATCGACGCGAAAAGCGCCGAAGGCTTGACGATTACCGGCGAAGCGGATTTGCCGGCAAGCGTCGCAGCGCAACCTTTCAAGGTGAAAATCGATCCGAAAGCGCGCGCCTCCGGCAAGCTGTTGGTCAAGGGCCCGGCGAAGGACGTCTGGCGCGTCTTTGGTCCAACGCAACAATATCTCGACGGCAGTATCGATTTTAACGCGACGCTGGCAGGCACGATCGGCAAACCGGATCTGTCCGGCGAAGGCACATTGAGCAACGGCTCCTTCGAAGACGCCGCCACCGGCATGAAACTGCGTGACGTCGATGCCGGCGCGCAATTTGCCGGATCGACACTGAACATCACCTCCGCGACCGCGCGGGGACGCAGCGGCGGCTCGGCGCAAGGCGGCGGCAATGTCGTGTTCAACAACAAGGGCGCGACCGCCAATTTCAACGCGACGGTGAAGGATTTGAAGTTCCTCGACCGGGACGACGCCAAGGCGACGGGTTCCGGCACAATCGCCTACACCGCGCGCCCAGGGGAAGCGGCGAAGCTCTCCGGCAAGGTCGTCGCCGACCGTTTCGACCTTTCTCTTGCAGCAACGGAATCCTCGGCCGGGCCGGTGATCGCCGTCACGCACATCAATTTGCCGCCGCGGTTACGCATCGCTCAAGAAAAAGATCAGCAGGCCGAAAACGCCAAGCCGCTGCAGATTGACATCGCGCTGTCCGCCCCCGCCCGCGTCTTCGTGCGCGGCCGTGGTCTGGATTCCGAGTGGAGCTTGAAGGCGCGGCTGCAAGGCAGCCTTTCCAGACCGGTGCTGATGGGCAACGCGGAGTTGATTCGCGGCGATTACGATCTGGTCGGAAAGCGCTTTACGCTGGACGATGGCGACATCGAGTTCGAAGGCACGCCGCAGCAAGCGCGCCTCAACATCACCGGCACGCGCGCCGCCACCGATCTGACCGCGATCGTCAAGGTCACCGGCACCCTGGCCAGTCCGGAAATTGCCTTGTCCTCCACCCCGCAATTGCCCGACGACGAAGTGCTGGCGCGCGTGTTGTTCGGCCGTTCCGCATCGCAATTGACGGCGCTGGAGGCGGCGCAGCTGGCGGCGGGCGTCGCGGCGCTCAGCGGCAAGCAGGGATTCGACATCGCCGGCATCTTCCGCGGCGTCGGCCTGGACCGCGTCAGCTTTGGCGGCGCCGAAGACGGCGAAGCGACGGTGTCCGGCGGCAAATATATCGCCGAGAATGTCTATGTCGAAGTGGTGGGCGGCGCGGCCGGCGATCCCGGCGCGCAAGTCGAATGGGAACCGAGACCCAATCTGTCGCTGGTGTCGCGCTTCTCCGGCAACGATTCTTCGCGCTTCTCCGTGCGCTGGAAGAAAGACTACTAAAGCGCGCGATTATTTTCGCTTCAGCCGCAAGGGCAACGCATACAATTGGCGCACCCCGAAACTCGGCGCAAAGAGCACATCCTCTTGCGGAACGGCGAATTCCATCGACTCGAACGCCTTCAACCAAGCGCGCAACGACATTTCGAGTTCCTTGCGCGCCAGATGCACCCCCGCGCAATGGTGCACACCGAAGCCGAACGAGGTGTGCTGGCGTCCATTCGTGCGGTCGAGGCGAATCGTATTTGCGTCCTCGAAATAGCGTTCGTCATGGCTCCCCGAGGCCCAAAGCACATAGACCGGCGCGCCCTTAGGCATCGGCGTGCCGTTCAGCTCCGTGTCCTGCGCCACCTGGCGCGGCGTCAATGTCGCGGGTGACCCTTGTCGAACGGCCTCTTCTATAAAGACGGGGATCAGCGATTCATCGGCTTGCAGCCTGCGCCACATATTGGGGTCGCGCGCCAATTCATAGGCCATGGAGGACAGCGCGTTGCGTGTCGTCTCGTTGCCGCCGATCATCGTAATGAATGCCACGGAGATTGCCTCTTCCATAGACAAAAGCGCACCGTCATTGTTACGCGCATTCGCGACATAGCTCAGGAAATTGTCTTCTGGCGTTTCGCGGTATTTTTCGATGCGCTGGGCCAGATATTTCTGACCCGCGATGACCTGCATAAGACTGGGCTTCGCCTCATCGATCGGCGTGATCGGATCCACCATATGAATGATGGCGCAGGTGCAATCATACACGAATTGCGAATCTTCGCGCGGCAACCCAAACAGGTCAAGAATAACCCTCAGCGGTAAGGGGACCGCGAATTTCTCGCGAAAATCAATTGGCGTATCGTCCGGAATATTCGCGATCAATTCATCGATAATGGATTGTATGGCCCCGGCGCGCGCATTGACCTTCCCAACCGACAGCGCTTCAATGGCGATGCGGCGATACAGCGCCGAGCGCGGCGGGTCGGAGGTCACAATCGTGTGGACGATCTTATAGCCGCCCTGCTCATCGATTATTTTCATCAATTCAGGCGGCAGGTCGTTGCCCCAGCGCCACACGTCCGCGGTCACTTCAGACGTGAAAATCTCCGGATGCTGGCTGACATATTCAACATCCTCCTTCCGCGTGATCAGAAAAGCGCCGCTGCCGCCCCCCGGCGCTTGCATATAGGGGACGGGGCATTCCTGCCGCAGCTTGCGCCACGTCTCGAACGGGCAGGCGATATTCTCAGGCTTGAAGAATTCGCGGGAGAGCGCTTCGTTCGGCTTTGGGGGTAACATGCGGATGCCTCAATTGGTTCGCTTGCGGCCCATCTTTAGCGCCATCCTGCGAAAGCGCAATCGCGGACAGCGCCCTCTCCTCCCAGCGGGAAGAAAGGGCCGCCCATCAGCGCGCTACCAGATGCGAACGCGGTCTTCCGCCTTCAGATATAGCGCGTCGCCCGGCTGTACATTGAACGCCGCGTACCAGGCGTCGACATTGCGCACCACATTGTTCACGCGATATTTCGCGGGGCTATGCGGATCAGTGGCGAGCCGCTGTTTTAGCGCCTCATCCCGCATCAAAGAGCGCCAAACCTGCGCTTCGCCCATGAAGAAGCGCTGATCGCCCGTAAGGCCATCGAGCACGGGCGCGGGCTGACCATTCAGCGATAGCTTGTATGCGTCATAGGCCACCAGCATGCCGGCAAGATCGGCGATGTTTTCGCCCATGGTCAGCTTTCCGTTGATGTGAAAGCCCGGCAAAGGTTCGGTCGCGCTATATTGCTTATCCAGCCGATCCGTCCGCGCATTGAAGGCGGTGACGTCCGCTTTGGTCCACCAATCGCGCAGCAAGCCCTTCTCGTCGGACTTGCGCCCCTGATCGTCGAAGCCGTGACTGATCTCGTGACCGATCACCATGCCGATCGCTCCGTAATTGATGGCGGGGTCGGCATACGGATCAAAAAACGGCGGCTGCAAGATCGCGGCGGGAAACACGATCTCATTCATTTCCGGCCAGTAATAGGCATTCACCGTTTGCGGCGTCATCAGCCATTCGGCGCGATCCACCGGCCGCGTGAGGCGGCCAAGATCGTAATCAAGATTGAAGCGCGCCGTGCGCTCCGCATTGCCGAACAGATCGCCCGGCTTGATCTCAAGGCCGGAATAATCGCGCCACTTGTCCGGATAGCCGATCTTGCCGCCGAAATTGTCGAGCTTCTTGAGCGCTGCCGCTTTGGTGTCCGGCGACATCCAGGCCAAACCTTCCAGCCGCGCTTTCATCGCGACCTTCACGTTCTTTACAAGGTCTTCCATCTTGGCCTTGGCGTCGCCCGAAAAGAAGCGCGCGACATAGACCTGCCCTACCGCTTCACCGACGCCGCCTTCGACGACATCCACGCCGCGCTTCCAGCGGTCGCGCTGCACTTCGCGCCCCTCTAGCGTCTTGCCGTAAAAGTTGAAAGCCGCGTCGTCGAACGCCTTCGGCAGATATTGCGCGTGGCTCGACAGGTAATGAAAGCGGCTATAGGTTTTCCATTGCGGCAACGGCGTCTGACGCACAATCGCGGAAATGGATTTTATCGCGCTCGTCTCGTTGACGTTCAACTGTTTGATGTTCTTGGCGCCCATCCCTTCGAGCGCGCTGTCCCAATCCATGCCGCGCGCAAAGGACTTCAATTCCGCTACGGTTTTGATGTTGTAGGTCAGATCACGCTCGCGGCGCTTTTCAACCGGCCAATGCGCTTTGGCGATGCGCGTCTCCAGCGCCATGATAGTCTTGGCGTCCGTTGCCGCTTGCTTTGCGCTGGCGCCGCCGAGCGTCAAAATCTGCACGATATATTTTTGGTAGGCGGCGCGCGCGTCAGCGAAGTTCGCCTTCAGATAATAATCGCGATCCGGCAGACCCAAGCCGCCTTGCGTCACGTTCAACAAATAGCGGTCCGTGTTCTTGGCGTCCAAATCCACATAAAAGTCCAGCGGCGACATAAAGCCGGGCGAGCCGAACAATTCCGCCAGATCGGCATAGGATTTCACCGCATCAATGCGCGCCAAATCCGGCTCTGCCGGCTTCAAGCCTTTGGCTTCGATTGCCGCTTCGTCCATCCAACTGGAATAGAGATCGCCAATTTTCTGTTCGACGCTACCCGGCTGCGAGGGCGCTTTTGACAAATCTTCAACGATGGATCTGACGCGCTGCTCGGACAATTCATCCAGCATCGCGAAGGCGCCATAAGATGAGCGATCCGCCGGAATCTTCGCCGTCTCGAGCCAGCCGCCATTGGCGTACTTGAAAAAGTCGTCGCCCGGTTTGACGTCCGCTTTGATGTACCGGGTCTCAAGACCAAAGGCGCCGAGTTGCGCCTTGGGCGCAAGCTTCGCGGCTGCGGGCTCCGGCGCTTTCGACGTGGTGGCGCAGCCCATAAGACACACGGCCAGCGCCGCGCCCGCCCAAAGTTTGAAATGCATGAAGGTCTCCTTGGAAGCCGGCGGCGCCCTGTATCCGGACAGCCCTCCAGTCAGAAAAATGCGGACCGGCAAACTAGCCGCGAAAAGCGCGTTGGGC
>JBEVJO010000020.1:0-9160 GCA_040510175.1 Caulobacterales bacterium | reverse complement strand
ACGGACGTCGCTTGGCACAGCACGATGATGATCTATCCGCTCGTGGTGGCCCTCGCGACCAAGCAGGGGCGTGATATTTCGAGGCTGCAAGGGTCGCACATGCCGGACCACTTGCAATTGCGCTTGGGCGGCTGGGGCGAGGCGATCGTTCCCGCAGATCTTGGTCACCGCACCACGGTGGATTGCGTTGAATATAGCGTGAGGAATTCGCCGCGCTGGGCGCTGGGGTGCCCGCAGGCCTATGACATTCGCGAACGCGGACTGACGGCGGCGGGCGAGATTGCGATTGGTCTGGCGATCGTCTGCAAGACCATGGATGATCTGGCGTTGCGCGGCGTCAATGTGGATCAGGTGGCGCCGAGTCTGGCCTGGGTCTCATCGTCGGATATCGATTTCTTTGAAGAAATCGCCAAGTTCCGGGCATTGCGCCGGATCTGGGCGCGCACCATGAAGGATCGCTTTGGCGCCAAAGACAATCGCTCTTTGCGCCTACGCATCGCCTGCCATACGGCGGGACGGTCGCTGGTCTATCCGCAGCCGCTGAACAATTTGTCGCGTGCGGCTTTGCAAACGATGGCCGCACTTCTGGGCGGGGTGCAGTCCGTTGAAACCTGCACCTATGACGAGCCGATCTGCATTCCGACCGAGGAAGCGCGGGAACTGGCTACGCGCACCCAGCAGATTTTGGCGCACGAAATCGGCGCGGCTCGCGTCGCCGACCCGCTGGGCGGCAGCTATTATATCGAGAGCCTCACCAACAAGGTGGAAGCCGACGCCTTGGCCATGTTTACAAAAATCGAAGCGCTCGGTTTGGTGAAATCCATCGAAGACGGCACGATCGAATCGTGGATGGACGACTATAATTACAACATTAAGCGCGAACTTGATCGTGGGGACCGCGTCATCGTTGGCGTCAATCGTTTTGCGCCAAAGAACGTGGCGCCGCCCACACGGTTTACTTTTGATCCCTCGCGCATGGAGACCCACGTGAAGCGCTTCAAGGAGCGTCAAGCGGCGCGGGATATGTCGATATTAAAACAGCGAATCGATGCTCTTTACCAAGTGGCGCGGCGGCGCGAAAACTCGCATCAGGCGATGATTGACGCCTTGATCGCGGACGCCAGCATAGGCGAAGTCTGGGGGACGGTGCGCGCGGCGAACAATCTGCCGTATGATCCGTTCAGAATCGTTCAATCGCCGTTTCAGTATCCGGTGTAATGATGAGTTCTCAACCTATTCGATGCCTCCTCGCCATGCTGGGAACGGATGTGCACAGCAAAGGCATTCGGACGCTGGCCCGCTTGCTACGCGACTATGGGGTCGAAGTAATCTATTTGGGCGAACACAATACGGCCGAGGGCGTGATCAATGCGGTGATCGCTGAAGACGCCGATATTGTCGGCTTGAGCTACAGCACGTCGACCTATTTGCATTACACCCGCGAGTTGATGGAGAAAATGCAGGCGGCGGGCGTTTCGGACGTGCCGGTTATGCTCGGCGGCTTGATCCACGCGGAAGATGAGCCCGAACTCGCTGCAATGGGCGTCAAGGGTGTGTTCGGCCCCGGCGCACCGATCGACGCCGTCTTGGACTTTCTGGAATCCGCGACCGGCAAGGCGCTGTCGCGTAGCGGCGCGTTAGACAATTGAACGCGCGGCGCTCAAATCCGTCTGTTGAAGATTGGGCGGAGAAAGTTGTTGCGGGCGACTGGCGCGCAGCTGCGCGCCTGATTACTTTGATTGAAGGTGGCGATGCGACCGCCGATCCCATCCTGCAAAAGCTTTTTGCGGCCGGCCGTGATACGCCGGTTATCGGCATTACTGGACCGGCGGGCGCCGGCAAAAGCACCATTGTCGACCAACTGTTGGCGCACTGGCGGGCTTCCGATCTCACGGTTGCGGTCTTGGCCGTCGACCCGTCGAGCCCGATTACGGGCGGGGCAGTGCTTGGCGATCGCATGCGTATGGGGCGGCACAACACCGATCCCGGCGTGTTTATCCGAAGCATGTCGGCGCGCGGCCAGTTGGGGGGGCTGTCATCAGCCGCCGGGGACGCGCTCATCGTTTTAGACGCGATGGGCTTTGACCGGATCGTCGTCGAGACGGTGGGTACGGGGCAGAACGAAATCGACATTCTGCATTACGCGCAGGCGACCATCGTGGTGCAAACCCCGGCGGGCGGCGATGCCGTCCAGGCCCTCAAGGCCGGGCTGCTTGAGATCGCCGATGTGTTCGCGGTCAACAAGGCGGATCTGGCGGGGGCCGACAGGGTGGTCTCGCAATTGCGGGAAGCGGTCGAGGATCGCTACGTCCTGGATCACGACGATTGGCGCGCCGCGATCGTAAAGGTTCAGGCCTCAGCCAATATTGGGATCACCGAGCTGGACGGCGCACTGAGCGCTTTTTTTGACTATTTGGCTGCTCATCCAGCGGTTCAGGAAAAGCGGCGGAAAGCGCGGATTCGCGCCGCGCTCACCAACCGCGTTGCAGAAATGCTGAAAAAACCCAACCTCGTGGGGCGGACATCCGCATTTGACCTCGCCATCGACAGCGTCCTAAATCGCAGGGCGGATCCCCGATCCGCCGCCGCAAACTTTATTGCTGCGGTGCGATAGACTGGCTTTTCAGATGGTTGAGTGGACGGAAGCGGCGGCGCTGTCGGATTTCGGCGCGGCGCGGAAGCTGGTGTGCGATGTCGGCGGCCAGAGCGTTTTGCTGTGTAAGGTGGGACTAGATATCGTCGCCATTCGGAACTCTTGCACGCATCTGGGTGAACCGCTCGCTGACGGCCGGATCATTGCGGGTCAGATACATTGTCCGTTTCATGGCGCCTGCTTTGATCTGCGCACGGGTAAGGCGCTTTCAGGTCCGGCTGTCGCGCCGTTGACAAAATTTGATGTCCGCCTCGACGCTGATAAGATATTCATAAAGCTCCCAGGCTAGAAGCGCGCAGCCGACGTCTCGCCGGGCGCCAAAATGTTTTCCAAATTTCGGTCCTTAGCGACGCGCCGCCTGCAGGGGGAAGCCGTATGCATGCATAAAATTTGATTGCCAACAATAGTATGTACGTACTATAGCTGCTGTCAGCGCGGCGCATCCCCAGTCCCGCGGACGAGAGAAAAGGGGCGGGAGGTCTTATGACGGCGAAAAGGGCGGTCGTTATTGGCGCAGGGTTTGCTGGGCTATCGGCTGCCTATCATTTGCAAAAGGCTGGCTGGAGCGTCGTCGTTCTCGAGGGCGCGGACGAAGTCGGCGGCCGGGTGCGCACCGTGCGAAAACAAGGCTACACGCTCGATACCGGCGCTACGCAAATGTCGAGCGGCTACCAAGAATATCTTGGCCTCTGCGATGAACTGGGACTCGGCGATCAGATGATCGAGTCCAGTCAATCACTCGGCATTGTCCGTGACGGGCGCCTGCACACGATTGACGGGCGCAACATGCTAAGCGCCGTTGTTTCGCCAGTGCTGAGCCTTGGCGGTAAATTGACTTTGTTGAACACGGTGCGCGACGCACTGGCGATCCGCCCAAAGATCGACGTCTTTGACGTCAGCAAATCGCACAATGTCGATGTCGAGACCGCGAAACAATATTCCGGCCGGCGTTTGAGCAAAGAGATCTATGACGTTCTAGTCGATCCGATAGTGCGCGCTTATGTCATGAATCGCGGGGACAATGTTTCAGCGCTTGAGTGGTTCTCGGCGCTGGCCAATCTTGGTGGGCAGACGATGCTCAGCCTGAACGGGGGCAATGACCGCTTGCCGAAGGCGATTGCATCCAAACTGGACGTGAGGCTGCAGACAAGGGCGACATCCATTCGCAAGTTTGCGGATCATGTGGAAGTCACGGCGCGTAGCGAGTCTAACCAAACACTCGATCTAGAAGCCGATGCGTGCGTTCTTGCGACCCGTCTGCATGAAGCGTCGGAAATATATCCCGCAGTTTCGCAAATTGTTGGCGGCCTTGGCGCGCGGTTAAAATATAATCGCGCTTGGGTTGTGCATCTCGGATTCAAGAAGAAACCGAACACGGACATCGTCGGCATGTTGCTGCCTACCGCGAGCCATCCGGAAGTCGGTCTTATTTGGCTTGAGCACAATAAGAATTCCGATCGTGCGCCGGCGGGAAAATCTCTGTTCACCGTCTACTCGGATGAAGCCGCCAACGATGATTATTATGGCCTTAGCGACGCGGCGCTGATCTCGAATGCGATCAAACGCATTGAGGAATTATTCCCCGAGCTAAGCGGTGGGCACGAAATGGCGCATGTCACGCGGTGGCCGTGCGCAATCCCAAATACGGCGGTGGGGATATACAAGGATATGTACGCGATGAAACAGCGGCTGAACCCGGAAGATCCGGTTCAGCTAGCGGGTGACTATCTGACCTGCACGGGACAGAATTCCGCCATTCATTATGGCCGGCTGGCCGCGGAAAACATTATCACGCATCAAACCAAGCGTAATTCCTCCGTGGCGAAGGCAAAGGGGCAAGCGGGTAGGCAAAATGAAGTTGTACACTAGCGATAATTCGGAGCTGATGCACATCAAGTCCATTAAGCACGACGGCAGAAATCTGGTGGTCGAAGGGTCGATCATGGGCGCGATGCCGGTACGCGCCATCGTCAAGCCTGCTGAAATACGCGAGGCGCTGAAACTGATGTCGCCTGGAACGATGTTCTCGGCTTTTATGATGCTGTTTCGCGGGTCGCGCTGAGGCCGGAAAATACATCGAAAGGGATTAGGAATATGGGCGAAGTTAAATTTGACTACAAAACGGGTTTCGTGGCGTACCCAGATGGACGTGTCGGCCCCACCGGCGAAAAAGCGCCTTATATCGATCACGGCACCAATCCGCCGGACAAGCGGCGCTACTTCACGCAAGAAGAAGCAGATCTGGAGTGGAAGCATGTCTGGATGAAGACGTGGGCCTTCGCAGGCCTCATGCAGGACATTCCGGAAGTGGGCGATTATTTCCGTTACAATCTTGGCAAGGAATCTTTCGTCATCGTCCGCCATGGCAAGGGCGAAAAGGACATCCGCGCTTTCTACAATGTGTGTGCGCACCGCGGAAACAGATTGGTGCACAACGATTTCGGCCGCACGGCCAATGCCTGCTTCACCTGCGATTTCCATGGCTGGAAATACAATCTCGACGGCACCAACAAGGAAATCCGGGACGAGATGATCTTCCGGCCGGAAACGATCTGCGACCGTCCCGGACTTGTGGAAGTGAGCGTCGATTCTTGGAACAGCTTGGTCTTCGTCAATCCGGATCCAAAGCCGCGCCTTACCTTACTCGAGCATCTCGACGTCATGCCCGAGCATCTGAAGAATTATGACTTCAGCCATCTGCGTGTGCTGCGCGATCTGGAATTCTGCTGGGACGCCAACTGGAAGACGGCGTTCGAGGCGTTCATCGAATTCTATCACGCCGATGACGTGCATCCTGAAGCTATTCCGATCAGTGAAATGCTGGAGGTCCAATACGACCTCTATAATCACGGCATGTCCCGCATGATCATCCAGAACGGCTATGTCACCAGCCGTCATGAGGATCGCGATACGGTGAACGATGCGCTGAAAATGTTCGTCGCCGTCTATGGCGGCAACCCGGACGATTTCACCCACCTGAAAGGGTATGAATACAAAAAGGCGCTGATCGACACCAAGCGCGCCTGGGGCAAGAAGCACGGCTATGCGTTCTTCGACGATCTGTCTGACGACCAGATCGCGGACGACTGGAATTATTCGCCGTTCCCGAACATGACGATCAATGTGTTCGCGGACAGCCTGCTGCTGCAGATTTTCCGGCCGCATCCGACGGACCCGCGCAAGAGCTGGTACAACGCCATCACCTTGTGCCTGCCGGTGAGCGACGATGTCACCCCGGTGATCGATCTCAATGCGTTCGGACCCGAGACCTTTGGACCCAAAGGCTGGAAGGGCGATGAGCGCCCGGCGCGCTTTCATCCGCAGACCACGGAAGAGTTCGGCTATCTGCTCGCGCAGGACGCCCGGCGCGTGCCGGAAGTGCAGAAAGGCATCGAGTCCGAAGCCTTCAAAGGCTCACGGCTCTCTGAATCGGAAATTCGCGCGCGTCATTATCTGGCGGAGATTGATCGGCTGATCGGCCGCCCGGCAAAATGAATCGGGGCAAATTCAAATAGGCCGCAAAGACGGCCAAACGGGTCACGCGGGAAGTTCATTTAGCCTTGGCGGCGGTGCGGCCAGCGATAGGGATTACGGTCGCGGATTGCTGACCAAGCTTTTTCAGTTCCGCCTGGAACATCTTGAAGAAGCCTTGGTCGATATAGTGGTGGTTCACGAACACGACATGTAACGCCGCTTCTGCCAGAAGCTTACGTTCGGGCGCGCGTTTGGCCGGCGGGGTGAGCTGCATGTCCAGGAGCCAGCCGAGCCAGGTCCACCAGATACTGTCGACGATCATTTCGATGCTGTAGGGCTTTTTGACGGGCGTCATAAAACCTTCGGCGACGAGGCGTTTGATCTGATCGATGAATTGCTGCTTGGTGCGCTTGATCAGCTTCTCGTAGCGGTTCATTTCCACGAGGTCGTTCTGGATGAGGTAGTTCGCGCCTAGAAAAAGGAAGCGATACCGGAACGTCAAATCCATCATGTCCATATAGGCGGCAGCGAAGCTTTTGGCGTTCGAATGGACCGGAAACTTGTCGATTTCGGCCTGCAGCGCCTTCTCAAATACATTAAGATGCTCTGCGATCAGATCCGCCTTTTTATTGTAGTGATAGGTCAGATTGCCGGGGCTCATGCCCAGCGCTTCGGAAATTTGACCGACCGAAACGGCTTCGATCCCATAGCGGTTGAAAAGCTCTGCGCTCATGTCGAGAACGCGTTGCTGGGTGGATATTCGCACAATGATGCCTTGAACTGCGACCGCGGAAGTGACGTCACGCCCCCTGGGGAGGATGTGTCAGCGGTTATTACAGAACCGGAGCGGCCGCAAGTTCGCACAACTCGCATCCGCCGTCTTTACGCTGGCCTCGCCCCATCGGGTGCAATGACGGTGACCAGCGGGGAGGCGCCGCCGATGGCGATCTCCAATTGGGTGAATGCTCCCGCGAAGCCGTTCGGAAGGCCGGGGTCGTTCGCCCAGACCGGCGCCAAGGGTTCCAGGATCACGCGCGCGTCTTTTTTCCAGGACCGCTCGGCTTCCTTGGCGATAGCTTGAATGAATGGCAAGCTTGCGCCGCCGCCAGCAAGTACGACGCTCACGGCGCGGACCTTTTCCTTACGGGCTGCGGTCGCGACTGCCGCCAGGGATGCGTTAAAGCGTGCGCGCACTGAGCCGGTGAAGGCCTCAAAATCCGGACTGCTTTCGAGTTCGGAGCGGCGCAAGATGATCGTCTTGCCGCGAAACCGAACCGTCGCCTTCTCGACCGAAAATATCCTGCGTTTTATTTCTCTGATTGATAGCGACATGGAGCGCCACAGCGCGGCTTGATCGCTTCGGCTTCTGGAGAGTTGCGCTTTGCGGATGAAGGCGTTCATCAATATCTTGTCGACCTCGTCGCCCGCACGCACGATCGAACGGCGCGCCGCGCCAATCTCGAGCATCTGAATTTGACTTTTGCCATCGCTGAGCTTGAAACCGGCAAAATCGGTGGTGCCGGCGCCCATATCGAAGATCAGCATGAAGGGGGAGGCGGCGCCGGCAGCGCCCGCATGCAGCGCGGCCGCCGCATGTGCTTCTAACACGCTGCCTTCAAGGTGTTCATGCGAGGCCAAGGGACCAGAATTGATCGCATCCAAAACGCGCACGACATGCAGGCCACCTTCGCTCAGAAATTCATGCTTGAATTGGCGTCCTATGTGAATGCCCGTTTCGAACAGCGACTTGGTGATTGAGTCGTGATCCTCATCGCTGCTCCCCAGCCAATCCGGCCGGGTATACCGCCACCGAACGCTTTCCCGAACCGCTGAGAGGGCGGGGTCGTTCTCGAAACAAGACTCTATCAGTGCACTGAGGTACCCGATATAGAGTATAAGAATGTGCTTGTTGGTTAGCCGCCCGGTCGGGTCGATGCTGCGCTTGATCAGCATGTCCAGGAGCGCTGCAAGGTCAGGGGCGCCAAGCAGCATCTTAAACGACAATAGAGGTTCACTATCGGCTTGGACCTCCATGGCGCGCTCTAAAGCGCGTGGGCCAAAAAAGATTCGGTCCCCATCCACATACAACGCCGACGGAACCGTCAAAGGATCATGATTGCCAGCGAACTGCCCCAACGGCAGAACCTTCATGCGCTCCCCCGGCGCGCTTGCCCAGTCGGCTTGCAATCCCAGCGCTGCTTTTGAACTCGCGGTCCCGAAATCCACACATAGGCGCCAATCGCCAACAGCGCGGTTCTCGCTGAGCAAATTCGAGTTGACGAGATCGGGATTCGGCGGGCGTCGCATCGAAGCATGCCTCGAGAGTGTTGTCGAAATCGAGCCGCTTGCGTCAAGCATGGCGGTTTCACCCGCAAGCGCTTTGCAGTCCCGAACTCAAACAGGATTTCCAGAGTACGCTTCGCTTTTGCCACCGCTTGCCAATGTTGGCTGGGCAGCGTGCTTTGCCGGCAAAAGACTGACGCAACGTTACAAAGCCGAATTAACAGGAGCGTGCGCGTAAGGGCGCTTCGCTTATTTTGTCCGCCACGCTTCCATACAATGCCGCTGAAACAACGGCGGTGACGCGGAACTCAAGGCGCGCGTGATGCGGATATTAAATGCGTGCGTCAAGAGGCAGCGTCTCCGCGCGCTGAAAAACGCACGTTCTAGAGCAGCGCCTGAAAAGGTTTTACGCATTTGCGCGTAAATGCATCTGTCACAATAATTTGTTTCAAAGACAAACTTATATTTTCGCGACGGAACCTAATGAGCCCTTGTGCGTTCTTATTCGCTTGGCCGCTCGCAATAAGGTTTCGGCTCTGAACACGCAATGATCACTGCGAGTCCGCGAGCGTAAAGTTGAAGCGTTGTGTCGTTATAAGCGTTTTGGTTCGCTTCCCGGCTTGACGCTTCGATGTCCGCTATTCATTGAATTGTCCGTTTGCGTTTCCCGACATTCAATTGTTGACGTTGGAGTCAAACCAAATGGACCTGGATACGCTACAGCGCGAACGCGATTTTCATAATGAGCGG
>JBEVJO010000019.1:0-3099 GCA_040510175.1 Caulobacterales bacterium | reverse complement strand
CGACCGCCACTGCCATATCGGCGCATTTATGTTTGATCGCTTGGAAAGAGCCGATCGGTTTGCCGAATTGCGTTCGTTCCTTCGCATAGCGCACCGAGAGCTCTAGCAACCGCGCCGCGACGCCAAGAGCCATTCCAGCGTACAAAGTCGCGCAGACGTCAAAAAGGCGGTGCGCTGCTTGTTCCGGCGCGGCGCTGCCTAGCATATCGATGTCGCTGATTTTTAGGCCATCGAACAGACAACGATGAAATGCCGCCGCAGGATCAATGGTTTTCTGTTTGGAGACAAGAACGCCTGGGCGAGCGCGATCGATCAGGAAGACGGCGGGCCTTCCAGAAGCCGTCTTCGCCGTTACCAGGAAATAGTCGGCTTCGTCCGCGTCCGGCGCCAAAAGTTTGACGGTGTGCAAGGATTGCCCGCCTTTGACGGAGGTCGCGTCGTGGAGGTCGTAACTGGCGCTTTCTTCTTGCGAGGCGATGGATATTCGAAGATTGCCCGCAGCGAGGGACGGCAGCAGTTTCTCCTTCTGCGCTTGCGTTCCATAGCGGCCGATGAGGTCGGCCGCGGCGAGCGTGTGTGCGATGCTCAGCGGGGCTACGGCTTTGCCAAGCTCTTCCATCGGCAAAGCGAGGTTGATCGAGTCCAGCCCAAGACCATCGAACGCTTCCGGAACCGGCAAAGCGAACAGGCCCAAATCACGCAGCGACGCCCATAATCGCGACGATCGTGTTTTATCCGCAGACAAATCCGCCTGGAGCGGGAAATTGTCGGTCAGCAGACGGCTGGCGATTTCCTGGAAAGCGTATTGGTCCTCGTTGAAGTCGAAATTCATGGTCCATCACCTCGGCAGGCCGAGCATGCGCTCGCCGATAATGTTGCGCTGAATTTCGGACGACCCGGAATAGATCGAAAACGCTTTCGACTGCAGATAGCTCATTTGAAAGCGGCCGTCCGCGACAGCCGCAGGGTCGCCTTCGGCGAGCGGCGCCAGCGGCCCCAGGGTTTCAAGAGCCGCTTCACACATGTTCTGCGCCGCATGGCTCCAGAACAGTTTTATGAAAGAGGAATCGGCGCTCAAAGGGCTGCCATTAGTATATTTGCTAAAGCTGCGCAAAGAATTGAGCCGCATAAGTTCGACATCAATGATGGACCGCCCAAGTTTCTGGCGAAGGGCGTCGCTGTCGATGGCGTAACCTTTGCCGCGCTTAAGCGTCACCGCCGTCTGAATTAATTGGTCGAGTTCCTGTTTAAAGCGAATCTGCCGCGCCAACGCGTCTTCCGGCCCGCGCTCATAAGCGAGGGTGGTCATCGCGATTTTCCAGCCGCTATTGAGTTCGCCGACGAGATTGGCGATGGGCACCCGGACGTTGTCGAAGAATGTTTCATTGAATTCGCTTTCGCCCGAAATCTGCTTCAGGGGGCGAATTGAGACGCCGGGCGATTTCATATCGATCAGGATAAAGCTGAGACCCTGATGCTTCGGCGCGCTGGCGTCCGTTCGCACCAGGGCAAAACACCATTGGGCGTATTGGGCAAAGCTCGTCCAAATCTTCTGGCCGTTGACGATGAAATGATCGCCGTCGCGTTCGGCTTTGGTGCGCACCGCCGCCAGATCGGATCCGGCATTGGGCTCGGAAAACCCTTGGCACCAAACTTCCTCGGTCGAGAGAATTTTTGGCAGATACCGCTTCTTTTGCGCTTCCGTACCGAAGTGCATCAGGGTCGGCCCGGCGAGATTGCGGCCGATGATGTTGAGGCCCTCCGGCGCACGAACGCGCGCTAATTCTTCGGCGAAAATTGCTTGCTCGATCAGGCTTGCGCCGCGCCCGCCATATTCCTTTGGCCAGGCGATGCCTGCCCAGCCGCTGGCATAGAGTTTCCGCTCCCACTCAAGACGAAACATCGCGCGTTCGTGTTCGTTCTGTGGTTCGAACGCGGTCTCGCCCCAGCCCGTTGGCAGCGCATTCGTCAGCCATGCGCGAACGTCGTTACGGAATGCGCGCTCCTCTGGGCTGAACGAGAAGTCCATCCGATCAGTCCCGCTTCTTTGCAGCAGCGACGGCGGCAGCGAAGTTCGGCGGACGTTTTTCCCGGAACGCCAGCACGCCTTCATTGTATTCCGGCGTCATGTAGGCGACGGTCTGCGCGTAACTTTCATATTCGAGCATTTGATCGAGCGTGGCGTTCTGCGATTTGTTGAGCAGCGTCTTGATCATCGCCAGGGCGGTGGGCGGCGCCGCTGCGATGCCCGCGGCCAGTTCGCGCGCTTTCGGCATCAGTTGGTCCGGCGCCGTGAGATGATTGACGATACCTAGCGCCTGCGCTTCTTTCGCGTCGAGTTTGCGCGCCGTGAAGCAAAGCTCTTTCGCCATATTGATTCCGACGATGCGGCTGAGGAGATAAAGACCGCCTAAATCGGGTACCAACGAAAGCTTCACGAAGCTTTGAATAAAATTCGCCGATTCGCTAGCGACGATGAAATCGCACGCCAAAGCGATGTTGAAGCCGGCGCCAGCGGCGGCGCCGTTGACGGCGGCGATGACCGGCTTTTCAAGCTTGGTCAGCGGCTCGAGGAAGTCTTTCAGAATCCAGCGATGGCGGTCGCGCCGTTCCAGCGGCGTCATATCATCCCGCCGCGCCTTCAGATCGGCGCCGGCGCAGAAGCCGCGTCCCGCTCCGGTGAGAATGACGCAACCCACATCGGAGTCGGCGGCGATCTTTTTGAAAACGTCGATCAGATCAAGATAGAGCTGATCGGTCGTTGCGTTCATCGCATCCGGCCGATTCAGCGTAACAGTCCCGATCCGGTCAGAAACGTCGTAGAGGATGGTTTCATAAGACATGACGGAACCCCAGCCTCTCGGCTCTATTGGTCGATGATTTCAAAATGCGAAATGTCGGTCGACAGAGATCCGGTGCGCTGATCGGACCACACGGCGCGCACGCGCGTGCCGGGCTTCACCAGTTCTTTTGCCTTTGACATGTCGGGGCAGGCGACCGTGTGAATGAGGCGCGTGGCCGAGCCGTCGAGTGTGATTTCGGCATAGATGTAAGGGGGCGGCCGCGTCTGGCCGATAAATTCCAGATTGATGATCGACA
>JBEVJO010000018.1:0-6481 GCA_040510175.1 Caulobacterales bacterium | reverse complement strand
AGACCTGCATGCATTCCAGCCGGTTGTTTGCCGAAAAAGTGATTCCGGCGCTGCGGCCGCTGCAGGCGGAATGGGATCACGACGATCGCTATTGGTGCAAGCCGTTGTCGGCGCAGGTCGCCCCACGCGATCTGCGCGGCGGGGTGGAGCCGGAAAACTTGGTGGCGGCTCAATGAAAAAGCTCAAGTCAAAACCACCCTTCACCTTGAAGTCCATCACGCTGGACGGCGCGCGCGGACCGATCGCCGCTTTGTCCGGCGGTCCGCTGCGGGCCGTGCAATCACCGGTCTTCTTTGTGCATGGCGAAGGCGGCCTCGCGCCAGACGATCCATTCTTGCTGATGCTGGCGCAGAACCATCGCGTCATCGCGCCGATCCTGCCGGGCTTCGCCGGCGGCGAGCGCGGCGCGCCTATCGAGGATGTGCGCGACATGCTCGACTTCACTTTGTTCGGATTGGAGGCGCTGGAGGCAAGCGGTCTGCGCGATCCGATCGTCATGGGCCATTCGATGGGCGGTATGGTCGCGGCGGAAATGGCGGCGGTGGCGCCGCAAAGCGTGACGCGATTGACTCTGATATCCGCGCTGGGGCTGTGGCTGGACGAGCATCCTATCGCGGATTTGTTTGCGGCGATGCCGTTCGAATTGCCGGCGCTGCTGTTTCATGATCAGGCGGAGTCCGCAGAGCGCATGGCCCGCGCTGGCGTTATCGGCGGCGGCTTCGATCCCGGCGCCAACGATCCGAACGCCTTCGTTGAACACATGGTGCGCAATGCGCGCAATCTGGGGGCGGCGGGCAAATTGATGTTTCCGATCCCCGATCGCGGTTTGAAACAGCGGCTGTATCGCATCCGCGCCCGCACATCCGTCATCTGGGGCGACAATGATCGCGTGACGCCCTCTATCTACGGCGAAGCCTTCGCCAGTTCGATCGCCGCCGCGCGCCTTATTGTCGTGCCGGAGGCCGGGCACATGGCGCATTGGGAACAGCCCGAAGCCGTACTGCGCGCCGCGGCGTTTGCATAAATGATGGCCCAAGCCTTGAATTATTGAGGCTTTGCCAATCTAAGCGGGCTTGTTTATCGTCTCTCTTCCGCCCACATGGCACTGCGTTGCGCTTGCTTGAGCGCACCCAGCGCCGTGCGCCGGAATAGTTTTGATAAAAGGTCCACCAGCATGCGCGCCTGCTTCATCATCGACCCCATCGAGAAGCTGAAACCGAAAAAAGACTCCAGCATCGATCTCATGATCGAGGCGGCGAGCCGGGGCTACCAAGTCGACTTCTGTCTCTATAACGATGTCAACGCGGGATCGGAGGGCGTCTCGGGCGAGGTGCGCAGCATCGAAATGAGCCCCGATATCCGCGCAACCTACAAATGGGATCCAAGCCTTGCGAAGATCGGCGCGGCGCGAAACGCGAATTTTGCCGACTACGATGTGATCTTTATCCGCAAAGACCCTCCGTTCGATGACGGATATTTTTCGCTGACTTTGTTGCTGGAGCCTTTGGAAAAGAAAGTCGTATTCGTCAACTCGCCGCGCGGCGTGCGGACGGTTTCGGAAAAACTGTCGGCGCTGCATTTCGCCGAGTTTACGCCGCCGACTTTTGCGTCTTATTCGGTGGAGCGTTTGCGGACATTCGCGCAGCGCTTCGACAAAGTCGTTCTCAAGCCGTGCTACCTTGGCAGCGGCGAGGGCGTCGTGGTGTCCTATGCCGCGGATGAAAAGTTCAAAGACTATGTCGAGTTTATTTTGGATCGCGCGCCGCGCGGCCCGGTGATCGCGCAGGCGTTCCTGCCGGAGATCGTGGATGGCGACACACGCGTGATGATGATCGACGGCGAACCGATCGCCGCTTTGGGTCGCAAGCCAAGCGAGGGCGATTTCAGAGCCAATATCGCCGTGGGCGGCACGGAATTCTTCGTCGAGCCCACACCTGCGCAAATGACAATCGCCAAAACGATCGGCGGCTTTCTGAGAGAAAACAAGATTATCTTCGCGGGCATCGATCTGATTGGCGAAAAGCTGATCGAGATCAATGTGACGTCGCCGACCTTGATTCAGGAGCTTCGCCGCGTCGGCGGCCCAGACATTTCCAAGAAACTTTGGGATGCGCTCGAGCAAAAAGTGAAGGCGCGCGCCTGAGCGAAACGCCGCCAAGTCTGGCGACTGGCGCGCGGGACGGACGATAGCGCTCGACAAAAACGCGAAGACTTGCGAGCTAGCCTGATCGGCTCTCGAGAGTATCCGCCTCATGGTCACCACGCTTCTCATTCTCAATTTGATCGCTGCGATCCTGTTCGTCGCCAGCGTCATGATGAAGGGCATGATCCAATTGCGGATCGCGGCAATTCTGGCCGACGCTTTTGAATTCGCGGCCTCCGCCGTGTCGCTGTCGCCCATCGGCATCATCAAATATATGATCACGCTGCCGACCAATTGGCTGCGTCTGACCCAGATGCTGCAGCTGGTGAAGCGCACGGAATTGGCGGCCGCCAGCGATATGTCGATGGATTGGCTGAAGCCCTTTATGCATTTGCGCAAGACAACCACCGGCCAAGTGATTTTCAACGCGGGCGACAAAGCCGATTGCATGTACATGGTGGCGAGCGGCCAATACCGGCTGGTCGAATCCGGCATGGAGGTCGGCGTCGGCCAGGTTGTGGGTGAGTTGGGGTTGTTGACGCCCAGCAACACCCGCACCCAAGGCTTCGCCTGTGAGCAAGGCGGGGATCTCTATGAAATCTCCTACGATCATGTGCGCGAGCTGTATTTTCAGAACCCGGAATTCGGTTTTTTCTTTCTCAAACTGACGTCGCGGCGTTTGCTGGAAAACATCGCGCGGCTGGAGGCGGAGTTGGCGCGTCGTCCGGCCGGGCCGGAGGTTGCCGCGCAACCGGCGTTGTAATTGGCGCTTCGGCCGCGTTGAGGCGGACCGAGCGGAAATTTGCGCCGCCGCTCCTCTTCTAATCTCGGACGCGCCGCCGAAACACGCTCAGCGGCCGGAACTTACCATGCGGTGCGTAGTTGCGTCCTGTGTGGAGGAAGTAACATGGCGGACGCAAAAACGAAGAAGCCGGCGGAATATGCCGGTGAGGGCGGCGAACTGCACCAGACCTCCAGCGATCCCAACACGCGCATAACTACCAATCACGGCATGCCCGTGAGTGATGATCAGAACTCGCTTAAGGCCGGCGCGCGAGGGCCAGCTCTGCTGGAGGACTTCGTTCTCCGCGAGAAAATTCAGCATTTTGATCATGAACGCATACCGGAGCGGATCGTGCATGCCCGGGGTTCCGGCGCGCACGGCTATTTCGAGCTGACGCAATCGCTGGCTAAATATTCCCGCGCGAAAATCCTGACGGAGGTGGGCGAGAAGACGGAGGTGTTTGTGCGCTTCTCCACCGTCGCCGGCGGCGCCGGCTCGGTCGATACGCCACGAGATGTGCGTGGTTTCGCCGTCAACTTTTATACCACGCAGGGAAACTGGGATCTCGTCGGCAACAACATCCCGGTCTTCTTCATCCAGGACGCCATTAAATTTCCGGATTTGATTCACGCGGTCAAAATGGAGGCCGATCGTGGTTACCCTCAGGCCGCGAGCGCTCACGACACTTTTTGGGATTTCATCGGTCTGATGCCGGAAAGCACGCATATGGTCATGTGGGCGATGTCCGATCGCACCATTCCGCGCTCGCTGCGGATGATCGAGGGCTTCGGCGTTAATACGTTCCGTCTCCTGAACGAAAAGGACCAAGCGACCTTCGTCAAATTCCATTGGCGGCCTAAGCTTGGCGCGCAATCAACGTGCTGGGACGAAGCTGTGAAGCTGGCGGGCGCGGATCCCGATTATCATCGGCGTGACCTGTTTGAAGCCATTGAGCGCGGCGATTTTCCCGAATGGGAGTTCGGCGTTCAATTGCTCAGTCAAGAACAAGCCGATGCCTTGCCGTTTGACATACTCGATGCAACGAAACTGATTCCGGAAGAGCTCCATCCCCTCAAGATCATCGGGCGGATGGTTCTCGATCGCAATCCGGATAATTTTTTTGCAGAGACAGAACAAGCCGCGTTCCTGCCGACAAACATTCCGCCTGGCGTGGATTTCTCGGAAGACCCCTTGCTGCAAGGGCGGCTGTTTTCCTACCAGGACACGCAGCTCTCGCGGTTGGGCTCGGTGAATTTTCACCAACTGCCGATCAATCAGGCGAAGGGCTGTCCGTTCCAGAATTTCCAACGGGACGGCCACATGCAAATGCAAGTTCCCAAGGGCCGGTCCAATTACGAGCCAAACAGCCTCGATATGGGGGGAGAGGATGCAGGTCCGCGCGAGGATCCGAAGGGCGGTTTCCGAAGCGCCGCCGTACCCGCCGAGACCAAGGTTCGCCTACGCGCCGAGTCTTTCGCCGATCATTATTCGCACGCGCGTCTTTTTTATCGTTCGCAAAGCGATATCGAGAAAGCCCATCTCGCGAGCGCGTTGGTCTTCGAATTATCCAAAGTCGCGCTCGACCACATCAGAAAGCGCGTACTGGGAAACCTCCTCAACGTCGATGAAGAGCTGGCGCAGCGCGTGGCGAATGGGATGAACATCCCGTTACCCGCTAAATCCGAGCCCGCCTTGGACACATTGGATATGGATGCGTCTCCCGCTTTACGGATCATCGGAAAGTATAAGCCAAGCCTTGTGGGGCGGGCGGTCGGGCTATTGGTCTCGGACGGCGCCGATGGCGGCGTCATTAAGGCGCTGAAAGAGGCGGCCGAGACGGCCGGCGCGACCGTTAAAATTATCGCGCCGAAAGTCGGCGGCGTGACCCTGAAAGGCGGCAAGAAGTTGACAGCGGATGGCCAGCTGGCTGGAACGCCGTCCGTTCTCTTCGATGCTGTCGCAATTGTTTTGTCGGAAGCGGGTTGTGCGGAGCTTTTGCAGGAGGGAGCGGCTGTGGACTTCGCAAAGGACGCATTCGGTCATTTGAAGGCCATCGGGTTCACGCCGGAAGCCGTGCCGTTGCTAGATAAAGCGGGCGTTGCGAAAGACGCGGGCATTGTGGATTTATCCGCCGGCGCCGAGTCATTTTTAAAGCCGGCGGCAACGCGTCAGTGGGACCGTGAACCAAAGGTCAGAACCCTGGCCTGAGGATGTGTTTGTCGAACAAACGGCGCTCCGGAGCACCGGAGCGCCGTTTGCTTGTGTGGTGCTTGCCGCGACTAATTGCGCAGGTCAAAGCGGTCGAGGTTCATCACCTTGGCCCAGGCCGCGACGAAGTCCTTCACGAACTTCTCCTTGTTGTCGTTCTGGGCATACACCTCGGCGAGCGCCCGCAATTGCGAGTGCGACCCGAAGATCAGATCCGCGCGCGTGGCGGTCCACTTGGTTTGGCCCGATTTGCGGTCCTTGCCTTCGAAGACGTTGCCGCCGGCCGGCGCTGACCACTTCGTGCTCATGTCGAGCAGATTGACGAAGAAGTCGTTGGTCAGCTTTTCAGGCTGCCTGGTGAGTACGCCATGCTTCGGATCACCGGCTTTCAGCACCCGCAGGCCGCCGATCAACACCGCCATTTCCGGCGCAGAGAGCGTCAGCAATTGAGCGCGGTCGACCAGCATTTCCTCCGCCGTGCCTTTAAGGCTGTCGACGTGGAAATTGCGAAAACCGTCGGCTTTCGGTTCCAGATAGGCGAAGGATTCCACTTCGGTCTGGTCTTGGCTGGCGTCGCCGCGACCGGATGAGAAGGGAACCTTCACATTGAAGCCCGCGTCCTTGGCGGCTTTTTCGACCGCCGCATTGCCGCCCAACACGATCAAATCCGCCAGCGAGACCTTGCCGGACTCTTTCTGGATCGCTTCGAGCTTGGACAGCACCTTCGCCAGTTCAGGCGGATTGTTGACGGGCCAATCCTTTTGCGGCGCCAGGCGAATGCGCGCGCCATTGGCGCCGCCACGCTTGTCGGAGCCGCGGAAGGTCGAGGCCGAGGCCCAAGCCGTGCTCACCAATTGCGAAACGGTGAGGCCCGAGGCGAGGATTTTCGACTTCAACGCTTCGGCGTCCGCATCGCTGATCGTCGCGCCCTTCGGGACCGGATCCTGCCAGATCAGATCTTCTTTTGGCACCAGCTTGCCGCGATAGAGGCATTTTGGACCCATGTCGCGGTGCAGGAGCTTGAACCAAGCGCGGGCGAAGGCGTCGGCGAACTCCGCCGGATTATCCTTGAAGCGGCGCGCGATCTTTTCGTAAGCCGGATCGGCGCGCAGACCGAGATCCGCCGTCGTCATCATCGGCTGATGCTTCTTGTTCGGGTCGAAGGCGTCCTCGACGGTGCCTGCGCCCGCATCGCCTTTCGGCTTCCATTGATGCGCGCCGGCGGGGCTCTTGGTCAGCTCCCACTCATATTTGAAAAGCGTTTCCAGATAGCCGTTGTCCCATTTGGTCGGGTTCGGTTTCCAGGCGCCTTCTATGCCGCTGGTGATGGCGTGACCGGCCATGCC
>JBEVJO010000017.1:0-3587 GCA_040510175.1 Caulobacterales bacterium | reverse complement strand
CGATTGTGCGGCTCCTTGAAATAGGTCAGCAGCGCTTCGACCACGGTCGGGCCGACGCCGTCGATGGAATCAATCTCCGTGCGCGCCAGCGGATCGCCATGCGCGGCGGCGTCGGCTGCGGCGGCGAACGCCTCCCACTCGCCAAAGTGGCGGCCCAGAAGGCCTGCCGTGGTCTCGCCGACATGGCGCACGCCCAGCGCATTGATGAAACGCTCCAGCCCGATCTGGCGGCGCGTATGGATGGAGGCGAAGAGATTGTCGACGCTCTTCTGGCCCATGCCTTCGCGTTCGTAGAGATTGATCTCGCCCGCTTTCTGGCGGCGCTCCAGCGTGAAGATGTCGGAGGGCTCCTTGATGATGCCTTCTTCCCAGAAGGCTTCGATCTGTTTTGCCCCCAGGCCTTCAATGTCGAAAGTCTGGCGGCCCACGAAATGTTTCAGATGCTCGACGCGTTGGAACGGGCAGGCGAATTCGCCAGTGCAGCGGCGCACCACATCCTGTTTGCCGGTCTTTTCGTTGATCTCGCGCACCGCCGGCGTTTTTAAGGGGCAGGGGCAGATTTCCGGCAGTTTGTAAGGCTTCGCGTCCGCCGGGCGGCGCTCCATCACGACACGGACGATTTGCGGGATCACGTCCCCTGCGCGCTGCAGCACCACAGTGTCGCCGATGCGCACATCCTTGCGAGCGATCTCGTCTTCGTTGTGGAGCGTCGCGTTCGACACCACCACGCCGCCGACCGTCACGGGACGCAAGCGCGCCACCGGCGACAACGAGCCAGTGCGGCCCACTTGAATCTCTATGTCGTCGAGAATGGTTTCGGCCTGTTGCGGCGGGAATTTGTGCGCCGTCGCCCAACGCGGCGAGCGCGACACGAAACCGAGGCGCTGTTGCAAAGCAAGGTCGTTGATCTTGTAGACGATGCCGTCGATATCATAGCCCAGCGTGGCGCGGCGATGGCCCATGTCAGCGTAATAAGCCAGCATGGCTTTCAAATCGGCGCAGAGCTTGCGGTCGTTATTGGTGGGCAAACCAAAGGAATGCAGCGCCTCGACCGCGCCTTCCTGAGTGTCGGACAAAGGCGCAGAGAGCTCGCCCCAGGCATAGGCGAAAAAGCGCAAGGGCCGTTTCGCCGTGATGCTGGAATCCAATTGCCGCAACGATCCGGCGGCGGCGTTGCGCGGATTGGCGAAAATTTGTCCGCCCGCCTCAAGCTGCCGCGCATTCAGCGCCGCGAAGTCCGCGTGGCTCATATAGGCTTCGCCGCGTACTTCCAGAATTGCCGGCGGTTTGCCTTTCAGCTTGTGCGGGATGTCCTCGATGGTGCGGGCGTTGGCGGTGACGTCCTCGCCCTCGCGCCCGTCGCCGCGCGTGGCGGCTTCGACCAGTTTGCCGTCCTCGTAGCGGATGGACAATGAAAGGCCGTCGATCTTCGGTTCGGCCAAACAGGGCAGCGCCCGATCTTCGGCATAGTTCAAAAAGCGCCGGGCGCGATCCAGAAAGTCCGCTACGTCCGCGTCGTCGAAGGCGTTGTCGAGCGACAGCATCGGAATGCGGTGCTTGATCTTGCCGAACTTGCTGGAGGCCTGCGCGCCGACGCGCCCGGAGGGGCTGTCCTCGCGCTTCAGTTCGGGGAAGCGCGCTTCGATCGCCATATTGCGCTGCTTTAGCGCGTCGTAATCGGCGTCGGAAATCGTGGGCGCGTCTTCGCCGTGATAGGCTTTGTCGTGCTTGGCGATTTCGCCAGACAGGCGCGCCAGCTCCGCCGAGGCTTGGGCGGGCGTCAGATCGTCTGCGGGGATGAGGGAGTCGGATTTCTTCGGCACGCGCCGGTTTTAGAGGATTTGGCGCTGAGCGCAAACGGCCCCGCGCGGGGCAAAAGCGCGCTGGACCATCCCGTTTTGCGCGTTACTCTGGAAAAGTACGCTAGCGCCTGATCAAGGCGGCGCGGCTGCGGGAGGAATTCATGGCCGGCTGGGACAAGGAAGTCGATCTGCTGATCGTGGGCAGCGGCGCGGGCTCGATGTGCGCCGCCTTGATCGCGCAGGATCACGGGCTCGAGCCGTTGATCGTCGAAAAGCTGGATAAGCTGGGCGGCACCACGGCCTATTCCGGCGGCGGCGTCTGGATTCCCAACAACCATCTAATGGAGCGGGAAGGCCAGCCCGACAGTTTCGACCGCGCGCTGGAATATATGAACGCCGCGGTCTGGCATGACGGCCCCAGCACCACGCCGGCCAAGCGCGCATCCTTTGTGCGCAATGGCCGCCGCGCTATCGAATATATCGAAAGCAAAGGGATGAAGATGATCCGGGCGCACCATTGGCCCGATTATCACAGCGATCTTCCCGGCGGCGAACAGACCAGCCGCACCGTGATGGCCGAACTGTTCGACGTGAACGAATTGGGCGAGGCGAAGGATCTTCTGATCGAGCCTAAAATGCCGGTGTTTCGTTTTTCCATCGAGGAAATGAGCACGCTGATCCTGCTGAACCGCACCTGGGCCGGAAAATTGTTTGCGTTGCGCTTCGCAGGCCGCCTGATGATGCAAAAAGCGCTGGGCAAGGATTTGCGCGCCTGCGGTCAGGCCTGGCAGGGGCGGATGCTGCAGATCGCCTTGCGCAACAAAGTGCCGATGTGGCGTTCGACGGCGGTGCGCGACCTGATCGTCGAGGAGGGGCGCGTCATGGGTGTTCTCGCGGAGCGCGAGGGCAAACCTGTGCGCATTCGCGCCCGGCGCGGCGTGCTGTTGAATTCCGGCGGCTTCGCACGCAATCCGCAAATGCGCGAACGCTATGGCCGCCAGCCCGTCTACGCGAACAACACCAATGTCGCGGCGGGCGATACCGGCGAGATGATCGAGACCGCGCAGAAGCTGGGCGCGGCGGTCGATTGCATGGATGAAGGTCTGTGGGGCGTTTCGTCGGTCGGGCCGAACGGCGAATTTCCGCCGGGCGCGGTGGGCGTCGACGGCAAAACGCCGACGCCCTTCGGGCATCATTTCGATATCAGCCTGCCGCACGTGATCCTGGTCGATCAAGACGGTCAGCGTTTCGGCAACGAAGCCGGCTCTTATATGGAATTGTGCCAGCGTCTCTATGGCCGCCACACGGAAACGGGACGCGGCATTCCGGCTTGGGCGATCATCGAAAGCCGCCACCGCGACCGATATATCTGGGGCAGCACTTTGGGCAAGACGCCGCAGGAATGGCTCGATAGCGGCTACATGATCAAAGCGGACTCGCTGGATGAACTGGCGGCGAAGACAAACATCGATCCGAAAAAGCTGAAAGACGGCGTCGCGCGTTTCAACGGCTTCTGCCGCGCCGGCAAGGACGAGGATTTCAATCGTGGCGGCAAGGCGTTTGACCTCTGCCATGGCGATCCAACGGTGAAACCGAACGCCAGCCTCGGCGCCATCGAACGTCCGCCGTTTTATGCGGTGCGCATCGTGCCCGGCGATGTCGGCACCTGGGGCGGCCTCGTCACCGATGAATTTTCGCGCGTATTGAAAGAAGACGGCCGCCCGATCGACGGGCTCTATGCGGCAGGCGCAGCGACGGCCAATGTCTGCGGCCGCTCTTATCCGG
>JBEVJO010000016.1:0-7156 GCA_040510175.1 Caulobacterales bacterium | reverse complement strand
GCAAGGCCGTTCTACTGATCGTCAGCGATTTTTACGAACCGGTCGAAAACTGGATCGCACGTCTGAAGCCTCATGCAGCAGCCGGCGCCGACGGCGTCCTGCTGAATGTTTCCGCCGGGATTGAAGAAGACTTCCCCTTTACGGGTCGCACGAAATTTGAGTCGCCGGGCGGCAACGTCACCGCCCTTCTTGGACGCGCCGAATTGATGCGCGACGCTTATCGCGACCGCCTTGCCGCGCATCGTGCTGCATTGGAGCAAGAAGCCGCGCGCTTGGGCTTCGTCACCGTGCGCTGCCGCACCGACCGCCCTGCAGGCCTAGCCATGGCCGCCATCGCCGCGGCGCTGGGGAGCCAAAAGGCGAGTTGATGGCGGGCTCCATGTTCATGCTTGGCCCCTTCGCGTTTTCACAACCTTGGGCGCTGCTGGGACTGATCTCCCTGCCCATCATCTTTTTTGTCGTGCGTGCTTTGCCGCCCGCGCCGAAGCGCATGCTGTTCGCGCCCGCCCGGATCATTTTGGGTTTGAAGTCGCCGGAAGAAACGCCGGCGCGCACCCCTTTGCTGATCATCCTTTTGCGGATGGCGGCGGCAGCGTTGATTTGCCTTGGCCTCGCCGATCCGCGTCGTGCGGCGGCGCCGAATGCAGGCGGCGGCGATTTGCTGTTGGTGATCGACGACGGCTGGACCAGCGCCATCAATTGGAACGCCATCAAAACCGAAGCGACCGCCGCCATCGAAGAAGCCGAGCGCAGCGGCGGCGTAGTGCGTTTCCTGTTCACGGCGCCGGAAGCGGCAGCGCAATCTGTTATGGAAGGCGTGCCGCCGGATCAGGCGCGCAGTATGATTCAGGCTCGCACACCGAAATCCTGGATGACGGATTCTGAAGACGCCGCGCGCCGCGTTGAACAGGCCAAGCAAAGCGGCAAGCTGCGCGCCAAGCGCATCGTTTGGATCAATGACGGCCTCCAAGATGGCGGCGAGCAAGCACTCGCGCGTCAGCTCGGCAGCTTTGGTCCGATCGATGTGCGCCGCCCATTGCGTTTACCGCATGCTTTGAAGGATGCGCGCATCGGGTCTGATGGCGTGGAACTCTCAGTCACTCGCGCCAAGCAATCAGGCGGCGAAAAGGTCTCCCTGATGGCAGTGGATCGCAGCGGTTTGCCGCTCGGTTCGACGGAGGTGCGCTTCGCGGCCGGCGCCGAAAACGCCAAAGCGCAGATCGCGCTGCCCCCCGCTTTGTCGGCGCGCATCGGGCGTGTGCGCATCGACGGAGAATCCAGCGCAGGCGCCACCTTCATGTTTGACGGCGCGACCGACCGGCCACTCGTTGGTCTGGCAGAATCCGATGCCAGCCAACCGCTTCTGTCCGATTTCTTTTATCTGGAACGCGCTTTGTCGCCCTACGCGGAACTACGCCGCGGCGATCCGGCGTCTTTGGCGCGTGAGGGCGTTTCCGTCGTCATCCTCGCCGACGCGGGTCAATTGGCGGGACCGGATCACAATACGCTGAAGACATTCGTCGAACGCGGCGGTCTGCTGGTGCGTTTTGCAGGCCCACGCCTCGCCGCCCAATCCGATGACCTGACGCCCACGCCCTTGCGCGGCATGCGCGCCCTGAACAGCGCCATGGGCTGGGGCGCGCAAGGCATTACCGAGTTTGACGCCGACAGCCCTTTTAGCGGCCTAAGCATTCCACCCGAAGTGCACATCAATTCGGTGGCGCTCGCGCAACCCGAACCCGACCTCGCCGACAAAACCTGGGCGCGGCTTGCCGATGGCGCACCTTTGGTGACGGCGGCAGCGCGCGGCAAAGGCTTGATCGTGTTGTTTCACGTTACAGCGGGACCGGGATGGTCTGACCTGCCCCTGACCGGGCTTTACGTGGACATGCTGCGCCGGACGATCGCGCTGGCCGGCGCGCCGAGCGAAGGCGCCAGTCTGGCCGGCGGCGGCTATTACGAACCCGAGCGGGTGATGGACGGTTTCGGCGCGCTGAAATCGCCGGGCGGCGAAGTGCGCCCTATCGCGGCCAAGGATTGGCTCACCGCAAAGCCTGGCCCAGGACATCCGGCGGGTCTCTATCGCCGGGCCGGCATTGCGGCGGCGCTGAACGCCGGCAGCCGCACGCAATTGAATATGCTCGGCGCGCTGCCGAATTCCAGCGTTGCGCCGTTCGGCCGCCGCTCCAGTATTTCTTACTCTGGGCAATTTCTCGCGTCAGCGCTGATGCTGCTTTTGATCGACGCCTTGATCGCGCTAGCCGCTTTGGGCCGCTGGACGCCGGGCACGACCTTCAAGCCGAAGAGCAAAAAACCAGGTAAAACGGGCCGCCGCCGCGTGCTCCAGAAAGCCGGTGGCTTAATCGCAGTGTCGCTGCTTGGGCTGGCGACGCCGCATCCGGCCAAAGCGCAAGACGCAGATCCGTCTGCATTGCGTCTCGCTTATGTGCGCACTGGAGATTCGCGCGGCGACTCCCTGGCTCAGGCGGCGCTGGCGGGCCTGACGCGTCAATTGACTTGGCGTACATCCATCGAGCCCACAACGCCCACCGGCGTTAATCTGGAGACGGACGAACTGGCGTTCTATCCCATCCTGTTTTGGTGGCCGCCGCGCGACGCCACGAATTTATCGCCCACTGCAGCCGAACGCTTGCAGAAATATCTGCGGAATGGCGGCTGCCTGGTGATCGATACGCGCGACGCCGATCGCGCTTACGGCGATTCCGGTCAACGCCCCTTGGCTGCACTGCTCGCGGGCGTCGACGCGCCGCCTTTGCAGGTTACACCGAAGGATCACGTGCTGACGCGCTCGTTCTTCTTGTTGAAGACGTTTCCGGGGCGTTATTCGAACGGCAAGGTTTGGGTGGAGGCGCCAACAACGAACGGCCGCGCCGCCGCCTTTGATGGCGTCTCGAGTCTGATCATCGGCTCAAATGACTGGGCCAGCGCGTGGGCCATCAATGGCGCGGGAAAGCCCGTCGCTCCTGTCGAAGGCGGCGAACGCCAGCGCGAGTTTGCCTTCCGCGCGGGCATCAACATGGTAATGTACGCACTGACCGGCAATTACAAAGCCGATCAGGTGCACGTGCCCGCTCTGCTCGACCGACTGGGTGAGACGGGCGAATGATGTCGCGTGTTTCCTTTTCGCCGTTATTGCCTAGCTCCTTGCTTGTGGTGCTGGCAGTCCTGGCTTTGGCCGTCGCGCTGTTTTACTGGCTTCGCGGCGGCCCGGCGCGCCTTTATCGCATGGCGGCGTGCGTTTTGGTGCTGCTCACGATTTTCAACCCATCCTTGGTCACCGAAGAGCGTGCGCCGCTCCCCGATGTCGCGACAATCCTCGTCGATCGCTCAGATTCGATGCGCCTCGGCAAGCGCACGGAGGATTCCGATAAAATTGCGCGCGCACTGGCGACTCGTTTGAAGCGAGACCCGACGCTGGAAGTCCGCATCCGCGACGTGGCGCAGACACCGAACGGCACCGAAATGTTCGGCGCGCTGGCTGAAGCGATTTCCGATACGCCGCGCGAACGCCTAGCCGGCACGATCCTGATCACCGACGGTCAGGTGCGCGATGTGCCAAAAGACACCAAAGCGCTGAAATCCATGGGTCCAATCTCTGCGGCCATTGTCGGCGATTCCAAAGCCCGCGACCGGCAACTGAAGTTGTTGTCCGCGCCGCGCTTCGTGATCACGGACGAGCGCAGCGAGTTGGAAGTCCAGGTCGACGATTCCGAGGGCAAAGGCCGCCCCGCCAGCGTCGTGGTTCGCGTCGATGGCGGCGAGGCGCGCGAGTATCCCGTATCCACAGGACGCCGCGAAAAGCTGCCTTTCTCTTTGAGCACGCGCGGCGCGCATTTGATCGAAATCGAAACGCCGGAAATTGCCGGCGAACTCACCGGTCTGAACAACCGCGTATATGCGCCGATCTCCGCGATGCGCGACCGCTTGCGCGTGTTGCTAATCACCGGCGAACCGCATGCGGGCGCGCGCGTCTGGCGCGATTTTCTGAAGTCCGATCCGGCCGTCGATCTGGTGCAATTTACGATATTGCGTCCGCCAGAAAAGGAAGACGGCACGCCGACCGAAGATCTGGCGCTGATCCCTTTTCCAGTGGAATCGCTTTTCAACGACAAGCTGCGCAGCTTCGATCTGGTGATTTTCGATCGGTACAAAGATCTCGGCATCCTGCCAGCCTATTATTTTCAGAACATCGGCAATTACGTGGAGAATGGCGGCGCGCTTCTGGTGGTGGGCGGGCCGCCCGATGTGACCGAGCGCAGTCTGTACAGAACGCCGCTCGCCAACATGCTGCCCGCCCGCCCCGCTGGTCCCCTGACGCGCGGGCTATTCCGCCCCACGCCAACCGATCTTGGCCGGCGTCATCCGGTGCTCGCACCGCTGGCGCCGCAATCGGCGCAATGGGGTAGATGGCTCAGTTCGATTTCCGCGCGGGCCAATGGCGGGCAAACCTTGCTGCAAGGTCCTGGCGGTCCTTTGCTGGTGCTGAGCCGTTCAGGCCAGGGGCGCACCGCGCAGCTTTTCTCCGATCAAATCTGGCTGTGGGCGCGCGGTTATGACGGCGGCGGGCCTCATGGCGAATTACTACGCCGCATGGCGCACTGGTTGATGCGCGAGCCGGAGCTGGAAGAGGAACGTCTCACCGCTCGTGTTGAAAACGGCGTGCTGAATGTCGATCGCCGCACCCTATCGACACAGACGTCGGCCGCTCAGATCAGCAGCCCGTCGGGCGTCCACACTGACATTTCTTTGCGCGAATCCAGCCCTGGTCTTTTCACTGGAAACGCGCCGGCTGGCGAACAAGGTTTATATTCGATCCGTCAGGGCGATCTCACGGCGCTGGCCGCATCGGGGCCGTTAAATCCTTCGGAATGGTCGGATGTGCGCTCCACCGGCGAGTTTCTTGAACCTGCCGCCGTCGCAAGCAAGGGCGTGATTGCTATGGCCGGCGATGGCGGGGCGCCGTCGACGCGGCGCGTCAATCGCGGCGATCGTTCGTTGGACGGCGCAATTCCGCTGGTCGCCAACAAGGCCTACGCGGTGGCCTCGGCGAAAAGCGTTCCGCTCCTGCCCGCCTGGGCCGCGACCGCGCTGATTCTCGTGCTTTTGATTATGGCTTGGCGGCGCGAGGCAAAGTGACGGCGCCGGATAGACCGTCCAGTCCGCCCGCCTTCAGCGCGCGCCATAACAGTCGCGCCGGATCATGCGGCCCCGGTAAAGTCAACAGACCTTTCGGGACCTCGCGAAATCCGGATGGTTCGAAATAGCTGGCTCCGCCGATCAAGAGCATGGCGCGATACCCCGCTTCGTCCGCCGCCGCGACGCAGGCGTCGATGATGATCCGGCCCAGACCGTGATGGCGCTCTTCTTCATGCACGGCGAATGGACCGAAATACGCGACCGGGGCGCCTCCGATCTCGATCAGCCAGACGCGGCCGGCGGCGATGACTTCGCCATCCTTCAGTGCAACGCGCGATAAACCCAGCAGGGGTACGTTGCCCTCGCGCAGACGCTCCGCCGTTTTGGCGAAGCGGCCAGGCCCGAAGCCCTCATCGAACAACCCCTCCACCGCGTCGCAATGCTGCGGCGCTTCGGGCTGTATCAGGATTTCGGCAAGTGTTTCTGGCAGAGTAGCGGTCTCGGGCGGGCGCATGGGAAGCTCCGAACACGGAAGGACAAGCCGCTGGCGGCGTCCTAGTTCCGGGGACGCGCGAACCGCGGCGCAGTAGCGTTCAACGATGAAAAGCAGCGTCGTCGCATTCGAGGCTAGTCCTGTGGACCGTCGCGGCCCAAGAGCCAGCGCAATTAGGGAGTTTCAGGCCTTCCGTCAATCGTCCATCCGTGAACGAGCCCCTTTCACCGCTTGACCGAAAAAGCAGCGGCCCCAGGGGAAACCTGGGGCCGCTTGACGATGTCTGACGGTTTGCCCGCGAAAGGCGCGTCGGGGGGGAAGGAGGCGTCAGTTGCGGCGCGTCCAGACATCATCTCCTCTGAGAGCGAAAGAGGACATTTTAACGGTCCTCGTAAACCCGCTCCTCATAGCGATAGGTGGTGCGGCGATAAGTGCGATCACCACGATCGTAGTAACCGTCGTCTCGGTAATCACGATAATCGCGGTCGTCGCGATAGTCCCGCTCATCGGCGTAGCGATCGTCATAGCGGCTCTCGGAATAGGGCCGCGGGTCGCTGTAAGACGAACTGCGCGAATAGCTCGACACCGTCGAACACTGCGAATTGCTCTTACCAATGGCGTTACCCGCCACCGCGCCAACCACTGCGCCTAGAACGGCGCCTTCAGTGCGGTTTTTGTGAGCAGCCACGCCGTTCCCGAAGAGGCCACCCGCGACCGCGCCCAAAATGCCGCCCGTCACGCCGTGGCTGCGGCGCTGGTCCATGCACTGGTCATAAGGATCGCGCGAGTAGCGAGACCCGCCGTAATAGTCGCCGGCATGCGCCGCCATAGGAGCGCCAAGGCCGATAACAATCGCCAGACCGGCGCTGAGAACATGTTTTTTCATCTCAACCTCCATTCCTGCGGGCCTCGACTAGGTCTTCCCCTCAGGTTCGATCGGATAAAAGCATTTCGCGCCTGAACCGAACCTGAAGCGATAATTTTGTTGACGTTTTCCATTCGCCACCCCTTTTCAACGCGCCTTAAGCTGGCTTCCGTCGCGGCCTTCCCGTAAAAGTCGCCGATCTGGCGTCTATGACCGCCGCCTGCCCCTGAGCTATGTTTCTAAGAGGATTTTTATGGCTACCGCCGGCGAACCCGCCAATCTGACCCCTCGCCTGGCCTTTGCGTGCGCGCTCGTTTATTGCGCCGGCGCCGATCGAGAGCTGTCTCAGGCTGAAAAATCCTATCTCGCCATTGCGCTTAGCGGCCCGCAAGGCGGCCTAGATCTGAATGCCCGAATGGAAATGGCGCTCGCCACCTTAAGCGCCGCGATGGAATTTTGCCGCGAACACACTGTGGGTGAATATCTCGAAAAGTCAGTCCCGCTGCTCAATGCAGATCAGCGCCTGACCGTGTTGCTGAACCTGGTCGACATGGCGCTCGCCGATGGTCACGCCGACGCCAACGAAGCCGCCTTCGTTCATCTCTGCCAACGCGCCTTCGGCATAACAGACGAAGAATTCC
>JBEVJO010000015.1:0-9388 GCA_040510175.1 Caulobacterales bacterium | reverse complement strand
GCGGCCGTGTGAGGCAGGCGCTCACCGCGGCCCGCAAGCGCGAGGCGGCTCGGCAGCCGGCTTAGTTGCTAAGCCACCGAGCCGCCGTCGATAGGGATGGTAGAGCCGGTCATGAAATCGGTTTCGCCACTGGCGACAAACGCCACTACGCTGGCACTTTCGGCAGGCTCAGCCAGGCGTCCGACCGGCACCCAGGCCTTGACCGCCTCGATCACCTCGGTCACGGTTCCCAGCATGTCGGTGGCGGTCGGTCCCGGTTGCACGTTGTTGATGGTGATCTTCAAAGGCGCCAGATCGATCGACGCCGCCCGCACAAAGGCGGCCAGAGCGCCTTTCGTCAGCGTATACACGGCATAGCCGGGTAAGCCGGTACGCGCAGCGACATTGCTGCCAATGGTGATGATGCGGCTGCCGGGTTTCATGTGCGGTATGGACGCCGACATCGCGACAAAAGCGCCCCGGACATTGATGTCCAGCACACGGTCGAAATCCTCGACGGTATAGTCTTGCACCACGCGTGCGATCAGCAGCGACGAGTTGATGACAAGGACGTCTATAGCGCCGAACGCCGCAACCGTTTGGGCCACAGCGGCTTTGACCTGATCGACATTGCCGCTGTCCGCTCGAACGCCCAAGATGCTGCGGCCCTGCCTGCGATAGGCGGCGGCAATCTCCTCGGCCGCGTCCGCGGATACCGCATAAGTAAAGGCGACATTGGCGCCTTCCTTGGCGAAGCGTTCGACAATGGCCCGGCCAATACCGCGCGTGCCGCCTAGGACGAGCGCAACTTTATTCTTAAACCGCGCAAACTGCATGATCGCCCCCTCCGGCCGGCCGCCGATGTTTTTGGCGCTGCGATCCGCCTCGGCGGCCACGGCTTTTTTAGCGGCCTAAAATTGGCCGCACCTACATACTCATGAGTAGCATAAACGGCGCACGTCTGCTATAGGAAGCGCGAAAACTTGAATTGCTTCCGTTTGGCGGCGCGGTTTTCCCGGCGTTCGCCTGTTTCGGTCGACGCCGCAGGGATCTGGCCGTTCGCGAAATGGATACCGGGGGCCCGTCCGTCCAACAATAAGACGCAAGCGATACTCAGGAGGAAATATGAAAGCGATACCTTATGAAGATCGCGAAGAAATTCGCGAACTCACCCACCGGGCGGCGCTGTACGGCGACACGAAGCAGATCGACAAATGCCTGAGCCTGTATGCATCGGACGGCGTTCTTGATGAATCTTGCGTCGGCATGCCGATTGCGCACGGCACCGACCAGATGCGCGGTTTCATGACCCACCCCGCAGCGGACGCTGTGAAATATATGACGCACTTTGTCACCAATCACATCATCTCGTCATATGACGGCAAGATCGCGACCGGCATGGCGTATGTCTGGTTTTCCAGCGTCAACGCCGACGGCCACCGGATGGAAATCCGCGGCTATTATGACGACGTCTACGCGAAGATTAATGGCCGTTGGCGCATCAAGCATCGTGTCTTGCATAATCTTGTGCCGCCGATTGGCACGCCAGACGCCGCGCCTGTTGAGCACAATGTGCACTCCTTGCACTTCCAGGATATTCCATGACCGGAAGCGTAACGGCGCCGAATTTTCCGTCTCTTCCGCTGGGCAAGGCACAAGGATCTTTGACCCAGACGGAAGCGGAAATCCTCGCGTTTGAACATCAACTCGCATTGGCGCAGACGATGGAAGCGCTGACGAGTTTATGGTCTGACGACTCCAGCCTGTTCGACATTTCTCCCGGAGCGATTATAGGCCTGAAAAAAATCCGGGAGAACTTGGCCAAGCAATATAGCTACGTCAGGGATATCAAGACCACGATCCTGCATATCCGCGTCGAAGCCGAAACCAATCTAGGCGTCGCCTATAGCGTGCAGAAAATCGAGGCGCACGGCGTCAACGGTGCGCCGGACATGACCTTCAATTTTCGCATGACCAATTGCTTTCGAAAGCAAAATGGCCGCTGGCTGCTGTTTCACCAGCACGTCTCGCTGCCCGCCGATCTATCCACAGGCGGGGTTGTATTGGACGCCACCTAAGCGCGGCCTCAGATCAGAGCATGATTATTGTCCCGCAAAGGTCAGCAAGAGATGGCTGAGAGGAATTAGATTATGAAATTCTACGATGTGGTGATTATCGGCGCCGGATTCTCGGGCATCTACATGCTCTATCAATGCAAGCAGATCGGGCTGTCCGCCGTTATTCTGGAAGCGGCGCCCGGCGTCGGCGGCACCTGGTATTGGAACCGTTATCCAGGCGCGCGATGCGATATCGAAAGCGTGGATTACAGTTACTCGTTCTCACCGGAGCTCGACCGGGATTGGGTGTGGACGGAGCGATATCCGGCGCAGGCGGAAATCCTTGCTTACATCAATCACGTTGTGGACCGCTTCGACCTGCGTGGCGACATCCTTTTGGAGCGCCGCGTTTCAGCAATGCATTTTGATGAACGTCAAAGCCGCTGGACCCTCAGCGCTGACGGCGAACAATTGTCTGCGCAATACATTGTGCTCGCCACTGGGCTTCTTTCGATGCCGATCACGCCGGACATTCCGGGCGTCGAAAGCTTCAAGGGCAAAATATATCACACCGCACAATGGCCGCCCGAAGGCGTCGATTTTGCCGGCAAAAAGGTCGGTATCATCGGCACCGGTTCGTCTGGCGTTCAAGCCATTCCAGTCATCGCTGAAACGGCCAAGCATCTCACGGTGTTTCAGCGCACCGCCAGTTATGCTATTCCCGCTCGCAATGGCCCCCTGCCGAAAGAAGAACTCGACGAATTAAAGCTCACCTACGCCGATCGCCGCGTCGCGACGCGCAATTCGGCATTTGGCACCTACTGGTCCGCCTATGAGACGAATTTTGTAGGCGCACTGGACTCAACGCCCGAAGAGGTGGAACGTGAATACGATCTGCGCTGGGAACGCGGCGGTTACGGCTTCATCGCCGCCTTCGGCGACCTTCTCGTGAACATGGAGGCAAACAAGACCGCGGGCGATTATCTGCGCCGCAAGGTGCGCGAAATCGTGAAGGATCCTGTAACGGCCGAAAAACTTTGCCCGAGCGAAAGCTTGCCGTTCGGCTGCAAGCGGCTGTTGATCACCAACGGCTATTACGAAGCCTTCAATCGCGACAATGTCAGCCTCGTCAATCTGCCGGATGATCCGATTCAAAGAATCGAAGATGGCGGCATCCGCACTACGAGCGGCCTGCATGATTTGGACGTGCTTGTGTTCGCCTCCGGTTTCGACGCCCTCACCGGCACCATCCTGAAGATCGACATCAAGGGCGTTGGCGGCGCGTCTCTGAAAGACCATTGGGCCGACGGTCCGCGTGATTATCTCGGCTTCATGTGCGCCGGTTTCCCCAATATGTTCCTGATCAACGGGCCGCATGCGCCCGGCGGCAATTATGTCGCCATCGGTGAGCAGATGGTCGAATGGGTGAGCCGCTTATTGGCGCACGCCAAAAAGAACCATATCAAAACCATCGCGACGGATATTACGGCTGAAGATGAATGGCTGGCCACGATCCAGAAAATCGCCACGCAATTGGTCGCGGTGTCCGGATGCAGCAGCTGGTTCTTAGGCAGCAATGTGCCAGGCAAGCCGCGCGTGCTGCTGGTCTTCTTCGGCAGTCAGGGTGAGTTCCTGCGTCTGAACCAGGAATGTGAAAAGGCCGGCTACAAAGGGTTGACCCTCACCAAGGAAAATGAAGTCGCGGCGAATTAGAGGCGGCGCCGAGATCGCGCAGCACATAAGGGGAGAAACGCATGAACTTGGCTGAAAAGCTCTGGGCCATTGAAGAAATCAAAAAGGTGAAGGCGAAATATTATCGCCTCATGGACAGCAAGAAGTTCGAAGAGATGGACGCCATCTTCACGAAAGAGGCGATTCTTGACGTACGGCAGAGCACCGACATCACCGCCGATCTCTCGACGCCGATGAGCGAAAGCACGCCGAACTACATGATCGGGCGCGACGCCATCCTGCACGTGATGCGTACGGTCGGCGGCGTCATGCTGTCGATGCATCACGGCCACATGCCCGAGATCGAGCTGGAATCCGACACACGCGCCACCGGCATCTGGGCGATGGAAGATTTGGTCGAATGGCCAGGCGGCGGCGGCTATGCTGGCATGCTGCACGGCTTCGGATGGTACTACGATACTTACCTTTTCGAAGAAGGCAGGTGGCGCATCCACCATTCCCAGCTTCGGCGCATTCGCGTCGATACCAAGTAGGACGCGACGAGCGCCGGAAAGTTTACTTTCCGGCGCTGTCTTTTAAAGCATATGCGACTATGTAATCCCCGGGCTTGGTCTGCAAATTGTAGTGACCGCCGGCGGCGACTACGACGATCTGTTTACCGCTCTTACCCACAAAGCTGATGGGAATGGCTTGACCGCCTGCAGGCAAACGCGCTTTCCAAACCTCGCGTCCCGTGGACGTCTGATACGCTCGTATAAACTGATCAACTGCCCCGGTCATGAAGGTCAAGTCGCCGGCTGTCGACGTGCCACCGGCGACATTGTGCACGCCTATGTTCAACGGCAGCATCGTCGGAATGCCCAGAGGTCCACTATCCTGCGAAGACCCGAACGGACGGCGCCACACCGTTTTTCCCGTAGTCAAATCCACAGCGACCACCTCGCCCCAAGGCGGCGGATTACAGGGCACCGCCAATGGTCCAAGGAACGGCGCTGTGAAATATGCATAGGGCGTGCCGTATTGCGGTAGAGCGCCGTATTCTGTTGCATGGATCGGCGTCTCTTGCTTCGGCAATGCGGAATCGTGCGGAATAAGCTTCGTGACGAACGGCTGGAAGTTGAGATTTGCAATCAGCAGATTGCGCTCTTTATCAATCGATCCGCCGCCCCAGTTGAAAATGCCCGCGGAAGCCGGTTGACCGAGGGATTCGTGCGCGGCCGGCGGTGTGTAGCGCCCACGATAATCCAACTGATGGAAGCGCACGCGGCACATCATCTGATCGATGGGCGTGATGCCCCATAGGTCCGATTCTTTTAGCGTTGGCTTGGCGAAATTGATGGCCGAATATGGCTGCGTCGGCGCGGTCCAGTCTTCCTTCACTTTGCCCTGCGGCACGGGTTGTTCGGTGACGGGGAAGATCGGCTTGCCGTTACGGCGGTCGAGGACGAAAAGATCACCGCTTTTGGTCGCCTGGATGACCGCAGGCAACACGCCGTCCGACGTCTTGATGTCATAGACGATGGGCTGGGCCGGAATGTCGAGATCCCAGATGTCGTGGTGCACCGCCTGGAACGACCAGCGCGGTTGCCCGGTTTCTACGTCCAGCGCTACCAGAGCGGTGCCGTATTTTTCGTCGAATGGCCGGCGATAGCCGCCAAAGAAATCCGGCGATGGATTGCCGGTCGGTACGAACACCAAACCCAGCGCTGGATCAGACGAGAACGTCGCCCAGGCATTCGGCGTCGAACGTGTGTAAGACTCGCCAGGCTTCAGCGGCGTACGCGGATCGCGCGTTGAGCCCATGTCCCACGCCCATTTCAACTTGCCCGTATGAACATCGTAGGCTCGGATGACGCCGGACGGCACGGTGGTCGATTTTGCATCGACGACATAGGATCCGTAAATAATGGTCTCGCCGACAACGACGCCCGGCGCGGTGCTGTAAACCTCGGCAGGGAAGAACGGATGCAAGCCTTCGTCGGTTGCAACCACCCCATCCTTGCCGAAATCCGGGCAAGCAGTTCCGTCTTTCGCGTTCAACGCTAATAAGCGTAAATCGCTGGTGGCGGCGATGATCCGCCGCGGACACGGCTCATTCGGCTTAGCGCTTTGGTAATAGCTCACGCCGCGGCAGATGCGGCCGTGCAAATGCTCGTTCTTCTTTGTCTTGGTGTCGACACGCCAACGCTGTGCGCCGGTTTCAGCGTCGATGGCGATGATCAAATCGCTCGGCGTGCACACATAAAGTAGGTCATCGACCTTGAGCGGCGTAACGGTAAATGAAAATGGCGCATTCGGAATGTCGCCGGTGCGATAGCTCCAGATTTTTTCGAGCTTGCCCACATTGTTGACGTTGATCTGGTCGGCTTCCACGAAGCGAACGCCTTGGTTGTCTTTGCCCCAAGACGCCCAATCGGAAGCGCCGTTGCGCGCAGTCTGCGCCGGCGTGAATGGCTTGGCTTTGGGTTGCGCCTGTACGACTGCAACGCCCACAACAATCAGAGCGACAAAAGCGGCGGCCAAACCGCCCGCAACTGCATTCGAATCGTTGTCCACCTTCATGCCGAGGTGACGCCGCACCGCAGGTAACAATAACGGCAACGCGAGCGCGAACGGCAGATCAAGCCGCGGCAATAGAGCCCACGGTTTCAGACCCGCTTCGGCGAGCGCCCAGACGAAGATGACGGCGATGAGGATGGCCTGCAACACCGCGCCAAGGCGCTGCCCGCGCCATAGCATCACGGCGCTGGCGGTTCCAAGCAAACCATAGATAGCGTATTGTGGAGAGCCTCCCAGCAGCAGCAGGCGTGTGCCGCCGATCAGCAACGCTGCATAGGTAATCCCAATCAGCGTTGCGAGCGCACGAACCCAAATCGTCATGCCAACACCGCCACGCTTTGCGCCCGCAGTCGTGTCTTCAGCATTGCTGATGGTATCCATTATGCCCTCCCTTTCGCCTGCGGCGTTTGCCGCCGCTCGGCGCATTCCGGCTAGTCGCCGCACCTCTGCGGCGTTACGCCAGTCTGAATTCGTTGAAATCGATATCGGTTAGATAGGCATGGTATTCGACTGCCTCGAGCGGACAATTGATCAGGGACCGTCCCGCCTCCGTCAGATAGTAACCGCCCTGCCCGTAATTCTCCCAGATCAGATTCTTCGCTCTGCGATCGATCAAATCGTTGTATTTATCAAAAGCTTCATGCGTGACCTCGATCGTGTCGGCGCCACTTTCGATCACCGCCAGAATCGCCTTCAGCATGTAGCGCGTCCAGATTTCCGACGCCGAATAGTGTGAACCGGCGCGCGGTTGGCTGTTCGGGCCATACATAATGAAAAGGTTCGGGAAGCCCGGCAACGTCATGCCGATATGTGCGCGAGGACCGTCCTCGGCCCACAAGTCGTTGAGCGTCACACCATTGCGGCCCGTATAATTTACCGGCGAAAGATAGCGCCGCAAATCAAAGCCGCCGGCTAGAACGATCAGATCGAAGTCGTAGGCCTTGCCGGAGGTCAACCGTACGCCCTCGGGCGTGATGCATTCGATCTTGTCCGTCACGAGTTCGACATTGTCCTGGATCAGTGCGTCATACCAGCCATTGTCGACTATCGGCCGCCGCGCCATCGGTGGATATTTCGGCATGGATTTTTCAATCAGATCCGGCCGCCCGGCAAGCTTGCTCCGTATGTAGTCTTCAAAGCCCTGGCGAGTCGCATCGTTACGCTCGTTGATCTTCCCTCCGGCCTTTTGCCATTCCGGATCGATGTCTTGCAGGCCAGCAAGCTTGCTGTTCAGCCAAAACATCGAGAAGGAAAACCAGTTCCAATAATAGGGAAAGTTGTCGATCAGCCAGCGTTCTGCCTTCGGGAAGCGGTTCCGATAACCTTCCAGTGGCGTGATCCAACCTGCGGTGCGCTGAAACACCGTCAACGATTTGGCGCTGCGCGCCAAATGCGGCATCAGCTGTACGCCAGTGGAGCCATTGCCGATAAGCGCAACGCGCTTGCCCGACACGTCAAAGCTATGATCCCAGTCCGTGGTGTGAAAGGCCTTGCCCTTGAAATCGCCAATACCAGGGATGTCGGGCAAGCGCGGATTGTTGAAAATGCCCGCGGCGCTGATGATGAAGCGCGCCGACACTTTGCGTTCGCTGCCTTTATCACGGATATGCGCGATCCAGCGCTTTGAGCGCTCATCCCACTCGGCGCCGAGCATTTCGACGCTGAAAGAGACTTTTTCGGTGATGCCGTATTTTTCGGCGCAATGACGAAGATAGCCTTGCGACTCTGCCCCTGAGGCGAACTTCTCCTTCCAGGGATACGGCTCGAATTTGTATTGATAGATCAGGCTTGGTGAATCGACCCGGACTTCCGGATAGCGGTTTTGGTTCCAGACGCCGCCGAAGTCCTGTTGCCGGTCGATCACCTGGTATGGAATGCCCATACGCTCCAACTGGATCGCGGCCGCGATGCCGCCGATGCCGGCGCCGATGACAAGCACGTTATAGTCCGCCAGCGGTTTGTCGTCGGGCTTTTTCGACCAGTGCAGTTCGCGCGGGAAATGGACGAAGGCCATTTCTTCAATCGCATATCGCAATGTCTCGTCGCTCATCGGCGGTTCGCCGAAAAGATCGCCAATGCGGCGAACCTCTTCCTTCGACGGAGCTGGGAACTTGGCGCGGCTTTTGGCGGCGCCGCGCAAGAAAGCGAAGGCTTTTTCCTTGACCTCGTCTTCGTGCTCCGGCGCCAGCGTGTGATTATACAGCGCGCCGCACCAGATGATGGTCCGCTCCACGCGCATGCGCGCCAAAGATTCATCGCCGGTGAGCTGCAGCAAGGTGAGCCGGAGCGCATTGAGGTCGGCCGTATCCAAGGCGGCGCGCACGAACGCCTCGTCGTTTTCGATCGTCCTGATCGCGTCTTCGCTCAGTGAATCGACAACCGCCATGTGTGCTCTCGGCCCTATGCCGTTTCCGGCTTTTCCTGCCCGTGGGATGGTTTTCGCGCCGTCCGGCTTACGCTACCCGATTCTGCCTTATTATACCGATCGGTATAAATGTCTGCTAGCGACGCCGCCACGCGCTGTCAACGTGGGCGCGCGAAGTTTCATTAAATCGGCGTGTGGCCGGCGCTTCCGGCTCACCGGCTGGTGAAACCTCCATCCACAGGAAGTGCGATGCCGGTTACGAAGGAGGATTCCTCCGACGCCAGCCAGTATGCGGTCTTAGCGATTTCGAGCGCCTCGGCCGCGCGCCCCATCGGGATCGCCGCCATCATCCCCGCCAGATGTTCTTTCGCCGCACCCTTGACCAGATTGCGCACCATCGGCGTGTCCGTCTGGCCGGGGCAAATCGCATTGACTCGAATGTTCTCGGGCGCCAGACGCTGCGCCAAGGTTTTGGTGTAGCCAACCAGCGCGAATTTGGTGGCGGTGTAAATCGCGTAGCGCGGCGAGCCGACCAGCCCCGATGTTGACGAAGTGAAGAGAATAGCGCCACCGCCCTTTTCACGTAGATGCGGCACGCAGGCTTGGGCCGCCAGGATGCCCGCCGTCAGATTGAGCGAGATGGTCTTGTTGTAGTGATCGAGGTCCATATCCTCGAGTTCCGCCGGCCCATTGGTGCCCGCATTGCTCCATAAAATATCTATGCCGCCGAATATGC
>JBEVJO010000014.1:0-3830 GCA_040510175.1 Caulobacterales bacterium | reverse complement strand
GCTCCACCGCAATGGAGCGAAATCAAATTGTTCTCGATCAAGGCTTCGCTGAAATTCGTTGAGGGCCGAAGCGCTCAGCGATCACCAAGAACTTTTCCGGACCCGAATGCGTCGCGGCCGCCCGCCATCTCGTGCATATATGGGAACCGCGTAACATGGTTGCCGCCGTTCACCTGCCAATTCAGGCCAGTGACATAGGATGGACCCGCCAGGAACAGCACGGCGTTTGCGAAATCTTCCGGGTAGCCAACCCGGTCGAGAGGAATCTCATAGCAGAACGCTTTTTCAAATTCCGGATTGGCAAAAGCTTCCTTGGCCATATCCGAATTGATCGCGCCGGGCAGAATGGAATTGATGCGAATATTTTTGGGGCCATATTCGAGCGCCGCATAACGCACCATGCAATCCGTTCCCGCCTTCGCCGCCGCATAAGGCCCGTGCGGCACGGTTGGGTGTGTCGTGCTCATGGAGCTGATAAGAACGATCGAACCGTTCTCGCCGATCGCTTTGGCCATGTGCCGCACGAAAAAGAACATGCCAAACAAATTGACGCGCACGGCAAGATCGAGGTGGTGTTGCTCGATTTCAGAAATCAGGCTCATCGCCGGAACGCCGGCTGAATTGACGGCAATATCGAGGCGGCCATATTTGTCGAGCGCCGCCTGCGCCAAGGCCTTTATTTGCTCTTCCTCACCGGCGTCACACTGAACCGCGAGTCCGCCGATCTTGTCGGCCAAACGCTGCAAGGGCGGGAACGTGCGGGCAGCGACCACGACTTTGGCGCCGTTCTTCGCTAAAGCCTCCGCGATTGCCCAGCCAGTGCCGCCTTCAGCGGAAGCGCCCAGAACGACCGCGACTTTGCCTTTCAGGTCAACGCTGAATCCTTCGAGGTTTGGTTTAACGCCCATTGTCCATTCTCCCTAGCGGCGCTGGCCGAAAACCGACTGCCGACGGTTCGATCATGCGCGTTGTTTTATGTGCGCGCCAAGACTTGCTTGAAAACGCGCGCCCGGTGAACCACGTCACCAGCGGCGGCCGCTTTCGTACGCTTGCGTATTGAGTTTCCTATACGTTCAGACGTGCACGTCAAGCGCGCTGAATGCGCTTTCCTGCGGGTCGCCCCCCTGCGCGATGAAAGCGCAAAGTTTAGATTTTAAGCGGCTTTTTGGAGAGGAAGCGCTAGCGGATAGCGGGTGCGTTTATTGACCTGCGGGGTGTCGTGCTTTAGCTTACTATCTATTCGATTTGCGCCGCGCACGCTTCCACGCAAGCGCCCCTTAACAGGTCACACGATGAACGTTCAAAACAAGGCCGTCGCACACTTTCACGACGGCGCGCTGCTTGCCGAGCCGTTTGAATTTTTCGCTAAACTGCGGGCGGAAGCGCCAGTTACGCTCACGCAGGGTCCAAACGGCGCCGAATTCTTCATGGTGACCAGCGCCGACATGATCGAAGAAGCGACCCGCCGCAACGAGGATTTCTCCAACAAGATGGGCCATCTGTTGTTTGAAGGTCAGATGCTGCCGGAAGTGGTCGAGATACTTGCCCAGGTCACAATGCCCCCTGGCGGCATTCTCACGCACGACAATCCGCAGCACGGCCGTTATCGCGTGCTGGTCAACTCCGTTTTCACGAAAGGCCGGATCGCCAATCTGGCCCCGGTTGTCGAGCGCATCACCGATGAGATCATCGACGATTTCATTGAAGCGGGTGAATGCGATTTTGTGAACCAGTTCGCGGTGCTTTTGCCAACCTATATCATCGCGGACATTTTGGGGCTGCCGCGCGATAAATATTCGCAAGTACGGCAATGGTCCGACGGCGTGATCCGCATTGTCAGCCGCATGGGCTCCAAACAAGAGGAAATCGACGCGGCGCATATGGTGATCTCGTTCCGCCGCTTCATTTTGTCGATGATCGCGGAGCGCCGCAAAGATCCTCAGGATGATCTTATCTCCAGCCTCATCAATGCGCGCCATGAAGGCGTCGAACCGCTGCGGGACGATGAGATTGGTCCGATCGCAATGGAAATTGCGGTGGCGGGCAACGAAACCACGCGCAATACGCTCATGAGTACAATGGCTCGCTTCATCAAGAATCCGTCTTTAATGGAAGAGCTGAAGAATGAACCGGACCTGATTACGAACGCCGTTGAGGAAATGCTGCGCTATGAAACGCCGGCGACGGCGATGTGGCGCATCGCTGCCCACGATCCTGAGCTGGGCGGCGTTGCGATCCCGGCGGGATCGGCCGTTTTGTTGCGCTTTGACGCCGGCAATCGCGATCCTCAACGTTTCGAGAATCCGGATGTTTTCGACATGCATCGCAAGAACGCCAAGATGCATATGGCGTTTGGCGCGCCCGGCATGCACCGCTGCCTGGGGCAGATGCTGGCGCGCAAGGAACTGGCGATCGCCTTTCCAAAATTGCTAGACCGGCTGAAGAACCTCCGCATCATCGCCGAAGGCAGCGACACGCATTATTGGCCAGGTCTCTTGCACCGCGGGATCACCAGCCTGCGGATCGGTTTCGACCCAGGCCCTCGCGTTTATCCTGCGGCGTAACGCGTCGTTAGAAAGCGCCGCTTGCTTTTGGGAGGAATTGCCATGCCTGCGCCGATCATCATTGAAGGCGACGCCTTCGTCTCACGCTACACTGTCAAACCCGAAAAGAAGGAAGAGTTCATCGCGCTCTTCAACGAACTCTGGAAAAGCGGCGAGGCGCAATTGCGGGAAGTCACGCATTTCGTCTTTTACGGCTGGAGTCGCGAGGACGAGTTCGTTGCAATCGAGTCCTGGAAAAGCCCGGAGTTCGTCGCTGCTGTTCGCCAGAGCGAAGAGTTCAAGGACGTTGTTTCAAGACTCCTATCGATGTGCTCAAAGCCAATGACGATGGAAGCCTTCAACGGCATGAATTCGGACGGCTATATCTTCAAGCAGCATCCAAAAGGCGCCTCAACCGTGCACCCCAAGGCGGGGGATATCGGCGTCCTCTATTTGTAAAAGCGCGAAGAGTTAGGCGCGTTTGTTTTTCGAGAACAGATCGCGCCCGATGATCTGTTTCATGACCTCCGCCGCGCCGCCCGCGATCCGAACAATCCGCGCGTCTACATAAGCGCGTGCGATCGGATATTCATACATGTAACCGTAGCCGCCAAAGAATTGCAGGCATTCGTTGACGACCTTGTTGTGCAGGTCCGTCACGGTGAGTTTCACCTTGGCGGCATCCACCGGCGTCAGTTCGCCCTTCATATGTTTTTCGATGCACCAATCCGTGAACACGCGCAGCGCTGTCGTTTCAGCGGCCAGCTGCGCGAGAACGAACTGCGTGTTCTGAAAATCAGCGATCGTGTGTCCGAACGCCTTGCGCTCGCTGGTGTAATCGACCGTCCACTGAATGGCGGCTTCGGCAGCGCAAATACTGCGCACCGCTTGAGTCAGACGTTCCTGCGCCAGCTTCGTCATCAGCATCTTGAAGCCCTCGCCTTCATTGCCCAGGCGATTGGCGACCGGCACGCGTACATCCGAAAAGAAAAGCTCCGACGTATCTTGCGCCTTCACGCCGATCTTTTCGAGATTTTTGCCTTTGGCGAAGCCGGGCCGGTCTGACTCGGTGAGCACGATGCTGACGCCCTTGGCCCCGGCTTTCGGATCCGTCTTGCACGCCAACAGAATGAAATCACAGTTCTGGCCGTTCGAGATGTAGGTCTTTTGTCCGTTGACGACATAATCATCGCCATCCCGCAGCGCCCGCGTGCGCAATTCCTTCAGATCGCTGCCGGCGTTTGGTTCCGTCATGGCGACGGCGCCGATCGCTTGGCCGGTGACCAT
>JBEVJO010000013.1:0-4927 GCA_040510175.1 Caulobacterales bacterium | reverse complement strand
CGACTGAATCGTTGGCCTGACCCTGCGGCGGCGGCGCTGAGGAGTCAAATGGCGTGGCCATCTTGAATGGAGATTGCCGCATTTTACGCCGCCGCAAGCGGTTGCAGACAACGCGGCGGTTGCCGAAGCGTGTCGACGCAATCGGGAATTCACCGGCCTCGCCTGTAACAGCGCTATGATCGACAATGGCGGCCAGCAAGGTATGATCGGCGTCGTCCGCAGTGGCGGCTGCGGTTTGGACCATGACGCGCTTGGTAAAAAGCCTTGCGCTGAGGGGATAAGGGGCGGATCTGATGTTGCTGCGTCTGATCGCGGGCTTCATGCACAAGAGCTACTGGGTGCTGGGTCCGCTATGTGATCTGGTCGTGTTCGGCGTCGTGCTGATGGAAACGGCCGGCTATTGGTCGCAATTCTATTTCCACAGCCCCGTCCTGGAGCACTCCAAGGGCTGGCTCGCTTGGGTGGTCGGCTTCGTGCTCGGCTGGGTGGTGTCGACGGTTCTGATCGGCGCGCAGATACTGATCATGGATTTGCGGCAAGAGCTGATCAATTACACCAAGGGTGATCCCATTGATGAATGACCTGCGCCAGCCTCGATCGCTGTTCTAAATGTCCAGAGCGAAAATCGGCGCGGCCGAGGCGCTCAAAAAGCTGCCCGGCTGGCGAGCTGTCGATGGCCGCGACGCCATCGCCAAGACCTTCACATTTAACGATTTTAATGAGGCGTTCGGCTTCATGAGCCGCGTCGCCATGCAGGCCGAAAAACTCGACCATCATCCCGAATGGTCGAATGTTTACAAAACAGTAGAAGTGCTGCTCAGCACGCACGATGCCGGCGGAGTCACCGAGTTGGACGTGAAGCTCGCGCTATTCATGGATTCCGCGGCGAGGGTCTAAATTCATCTCGTATTGCTGGCTGTATTCGTTAGGGTGCGCTGCGCCCTAACCGGCGCTTTGTCTGTTTCGCCCTGTATTCAAAATCTTATTTTGAATAGAGCAAAGAATTGGAGCGCGTTTGGCGGAAGCCGCCCCCCTTCATTGCCTCGTTTATGTCAGCAAAATCGCGCTGAGCGAGCGCGCGCACGTTCGCCAGACTGTGCTCAATATTTTGACCCGGTCGCAGCATCTCAATGCGCGTGACAACATCACGGGCGTGCTAGTCTTTAATCAACTCTTCTTTGCCCAGGCGCTGGAAGGTGATCGCGACAGCGTCGATCGCACCTTCGCCCGGATTTCAAAAGACACGCGGCACACGCTGCCGGCGCTCGTTTTGAAGCGCGCCATCCCTGAACGCAGTTTCGCAAATTGGACGATGTGCGCGCGCCAATTATCGAAATTGGACAGCGATATTCTGGACCAGCTCGAACAGACCGGCGCGTTTCCGCCACCGATCGGCTCCGGTGTCCTTCTTCTAGAGCAACTGAAAGACATCGGCCGCGCGCATCAGGCGGCGTTCGATCTGCAAATGCAGGACGTCGCGAATTTCTAAGTTTCTGCCGCGACCAAAGGTCATTTTACTTTGCGGCGAACGTCTTTAGCGTCGACGCCGATGATTTACAGCTTTGTCGTATGACCGCCGTCCTAGAACTTCAAAACGTGCAAAAGCAATTTGGCGGCCGTCCAGCGGTGCGGGGCGTATCCCTTGCAGTGGAGCAGGGCGCCATTTTCGGATTCCTGGGTCCGAACGGCGCCGGCAAAACCACGTCTTTGCGCATGGCGCTGGGGATCATCGAGCCGGATGCGGGTTCAGCGCTGCTGTTTGGCAAACGCCCCTCCGCGGAATCGCTGGACCGCGTCGGTTTCTTGCCGGAAGAGCGCGGCCTTTATCGCAAGATGAAATGCGAAGACATCATCGTGTATTTCGCGCGGCTGAAGGGAATGCATGCAGACGCTGCGCGCCTACGCGCCCGGGAATTGCTGCAGCGTTTTGGCCTTGCGGATTACGCACGCCGCAAGGTGAAGGATCTGTCCAAGGGCATGGCCCAGAAGATTCAGGTCTTGGCGGCGGTGGTGCATAACCCAGACTTGGTCATCCTTGACGAGCCGTTTTCAGGACTCGATCCGGTAAACCAATCGGCGCTTGAAGATCTGGTGCGCGATCTGGCGGCGCAGGGCCGCACGGTTATCTTCTCCACGCACGTGATGGAGCACGCCGAACGTTTGTGCGACCGCATCGCGCTGATCGCCGGCGGGCGCAAGATCTTCGACGGCGGCGTGCGCGAGGCTTTGGCGCATTGTCCGCGCTGGGTCGAAATCGAAGCGCCGAAGCAGTCCGACATGGACGGTGTGGCGGCGGCTTTGGGCGCGGTCGCGGAACGCAGCGATCATGTTTGCGACGATCCGGAGGATATTCGCTGGCGGCTTGTCTTGCCCAAAGCGATCGAACCACAAGCCGCGCTCCGCGCCTGCCTTTCGCGCGGCGTGGACGTGCGTTTGTTCGAGCCGCACCGTCCGCGTCTGCGCGATGCCTTTGTCCAGCTTGTGGGGGATGATGACGCAGCGCAACTGCGCACCGAAGGCGCTGCATTGCAGGGAGATGCGGCATGAGGTGGCGCAGCGTCTTCCTGATCGCCCGGCGCGAGTTCCTGGCATACACACTGACCGTCGGCTTTTGGCTATCGGTCGCCTTCGTCCCGATTTTCATGGCTTTGGGCGCGACCATGCCGGCGCTCCTGCAATCGGCCAAGCCGGCCTCGCATTTTGCGCTGATTGATGAGACTGGCCGCTATGCGGACATTGTGCGCGCAGCAGTGACTGATGCGCGCAGGACAGAAGTGCGCGAGGCCGTCGAGGCCTATGCCAATACACGGCTCGATTCTCAGCAGCGCGGGGAAGCGTTGGCGCTGTTCGATCAAAGCGCGTCCGATCCGGACCAGGCCGCGGCCGATACCATGGCGGCCTTCGCCAGCGGCAAGGCGGCGCTGGATTTGCCGCGCGCGCAATTGATTGAGCGGGACGTGCACGGCCAGGACTTGGACAGGTTGCGGCGCATGATGCAAAGCGAACCGTCCACGAACGCACCACCCTTGAACGCCGTGCTGGTCATCAAGCCAGACGGTGACGGTGCAGCGCTGGATTATTGGAGCGCCAATCTCGCCGACCGGCGTCTGGTCGACATCGCCGAAGACGCGGTGGCCGCGCAAATGCGCATCGAGGCATTGCGGCGCGCAGGTCTGGATGTCCGCATCGTGAGTGAGGCCGACTCGGTGCGGCCAGTGACCCGGCTGTTCAGTCCGGTCAAAAGCGCGGGCGCGGAAGAGGTGACCCGCCGGGACGAAATCCGGTACGCCGCAGGCGCGATGCTGGCGTTTCTTTTGTGGATGCTGGTGTTCTCGGTCGCCAACATGCTGCTCTCGAGCGTGCTGGAGGAAAAGACCACCAAGGTGATGGAATCGCTTTTGGTGTCGGCGCGCATGAGCGAAATTCTCGCCGGAAAATTGCTGGGCGTGGGCGGTGTCGCTTTCGCTTTGTTGGCCGTGTGGGCGGCTTCGACCATCGGCCTCGGCGCCCTGGTTTCCGGGCACACTGATGGGTTCGCCGATATTTTCGCGGCCTTCGCCGATCCGAAAATGCTGATCGCCTTCGCCGCTTGTTTTGTCGCGGGCTATCTGATGTACGGCGCGACCTTCCTGGCGCTGGGATCGCTCTGCGATTCGACGCAGGAAGCGCAAACCCTTATGTCGCCGGTTATCCTGCTATTGATGGCGCCGATGCTGGGGATTGTCGCGGCGCTCGACGATCCGAACTCGGCATTCGTCACCACGTTAGCGTGGGCGCCGATTTTCACACCCTTTTTGATGCTGGCGCGCTTGCCGTCCGATCCGCCGCTTTGGGAGATCATAGCGGCCGTCGTGCTGATGGTGGGGACGGCGCTTTTAATCTTGTTCCTCGCGGCGCGCATCTTCCGCGCCGGCGCGCTCGGCGGCGGCAAGCAATTCTGGGAGCACAACGCAATCGGTCGCATCTTTGCGCGCCGGGTCCGCAAAAGCTGAGTTGATTACTCAGCCGGCACAGCGCGGGGACGCAGGCCGATTTTGCTTTTTGCCCATTCGTGGAACGCGAACATATTGAAGAACGTCACGAAAACGAACGGATAAAAGAAGAACTGCACGTTCATCAGGAAATAATTGCTGAGATGGAAGATCGTGGCGCCGATCAGGAAAAACACGATCAGGCGTTTGTCGCGGACGAAAAGGACAAGAGGCGAGAGTAGCTCAAAGACGAACACGAGCGAACCGATCCAGAACACCGTGTCCGGATGGTGCGACAGCGCGAAAGCCTGCGGCAGATTCACCACGCGTCCGTCGGGCGTCATGCCGTCGCGTAGCGCGCGTGACAGCAGCATTTCCTGGATTCTGCCGCCGCCGGTGAACCAATCCAGGCCGGAGAGGCGCAGCTTCGCGCACAGCGCCCAGAAGTAAAACATCACGATATAAATTTGCATTGCCCGTAAGGGCCAGCTGGCTTCCCAAGCTTCAATGGGCGGCCAGTTCTTGCCTTTGGCATCCATGCTGAACATGCGTTCGCACTTCGAGACGAAAAACACGATCAGGCAGAAGATGATCGGCACTTCGCGGTGATGCACGTCGCCGGAGATGCTGTCCCGGACGCCTTTCATGTAGAAGATGCAAATGATGATCGCGATGATCGCCGGCTTGGTCCATTTGCCGAGCATGAAGAGGATGCATGCCAGCGTCATGGCGATGCGCACTGGCCAGATCATCGACGGCGTGATGTGATCGACGCCGAGCAGCGAGAAATACCAGATCGGAATCGTGAAATGGAATGGCGCGCCGTCGGCGGCGATCGTGAACAGCGAGCTGAATTGAATGTTCAGATAGAAGATCAAACCGAGGCCGAAATAGAAGCGCACGGCCCCCAGCGCTTCGGGGGGAAACCAATCGAACAGAAAACGATCGATGAAGGA
>JBEVJO010000012.1:0-5791 GCA_040510175.1 Caulobacterales bacterium | reverse complement strand
AAGCAAAGGCGCTGAAGGCGCAAGGCGTCCGCACCGTGTTTCGATATTATTGCCAATTGCCGCCCAGCATTCCGGGCAAGGATCTGCAGCCCGAAGAAGCCAAGATCATTCTGAGCGAAGGCCTCAGCCTCGGCGTGGTGTTCCAGCACTACAATAATTGCTTCCGCACCTTTGAAAATCGCTGGGGCACGGAAGACGCACAGCAGGCGCTGAAAATGGCCGAAGCCATTGGCCAGCCCAAGGGCTCGGCGATCTATTTCGGCGTCGATGGCGACTGGCCCTGGGCCAGCCTATCGGACGCCATCGTCGCCTATTTCGAGGATGTGAACCGCGTCTTTGACGGCACGGGTTTTGACGTTGGCATTTATTCCAATGGCTGCACTTGCAACCTGATCCGCACGCGCAAGCTCGCAAAATATTTTTGGCTCTCCGGCTCGACCGGTCATTCGGGTACCCAGGCGTTCTACAATACCGGCAATTGGACGCTGTGTCAGAACGCGCTCGACATCACTCTGGCGAGCGCCAATCTCGGCGTGGACACCAATTTGTGCAATCCGGCCGCCGGCTATTTCGGCCAGTTCGATGCACGGGGCGCCAAGAGCGCGGCGCATCCGGCGGCGGCGGCGCAAAGCCTGATCGCGCGGCGGCGCTTCCTAAATGCGAATACCGATCTGAAGGCGACGCCCGATTCCGGCGCGCCAACTTTGATCGCCATCCGCAAGGATCAGAATGTGCGCCTGGTGCAGCAATCCGGTCCTTGGGCTAAGGTGCTGACGCAGGAAGGCGGTAAGAGCCGCGCCGGCGCCGCGCAGGAGGGCTGGCTGCCTTTGAGCGCCCTGATGCCAATGAGTGCGTTTCCGGATTCCTCGCCCACCTACGGCCTGTGCGGCGCGTCTTCGGTTCCGGGCGATACGGTCAAATATCAAAATTGCGAGCGGGCGACTTCCCGCTTGCGCTAAGTGCGGAAACTGTAAACCGCCCCGGTGCGCATCGCTTGCGGCTCATAAGTGTGGCTGGCGCTGTCTTCACAAGCCTGTGACGCGGTGATCTGTGCGATAACTTGTATCGCTACATGCGTGTCGATGAAGCTGCGGCGCGCGGCCGGCGCAATGCGGGCGAGGGCGCGTGGATGCTCGTAGCGACATCCCATGCTCCAGACATACGCGGGACGCCACGTCGCTTCAGGCGATGATGGGCTGCAAGCAATTCTGATCTTGGTTGAAGCGAACATTTTTCAACGCCTTCTGCCGCCCCGATGACTGCCGTGTCGTGCCCCGCAATGCTCCGTCAAAACGGAAACAACAAACCCCAGAGCTGATAAAGTCCGATGACAATCATGCCTGCCAGCACTCCCAGATAGATGTTGGCGCGCTTGCGTTCGGTCTGCAGCACGCGTTCATTCTGCCGCCGCAGTTCCATGCGCAACGCGTCGATCGTTTGGTCGCTCACGCGGCGGCCGGGGTGTGCCGGGCTGCGCCGCTCGGGCGCTTCGGCGCCAATCGCGTTTTCCATCAGTGCACCGGCTCCCGCTCTGAGCAGGCATCGACCACAATCGCGGCGATGTGCATTTGCAGCGTGCTGTGATGGAAATCGCTTTCACGGACGAAATTGTGCGCATCGATCAGCGAAGAATAAAGATTCGCGGCGTCGGGCGCATAGTGCAACGTGACGAGGCGCACTGCGCCCTCGCCGCTGCCGCTGGATACCACGCACCATACCGGCAACGCGTCAGCGCGCCGGCGCAATCGCACAGACGCCGCGCCATGGCTGTCTTCGATGGCGCCGATCAAGCAGAGCACGATTTCAAGACCGCTCGGTTCGAAAGCGTCCAGCCAATCTTTTTGGCCGGCGTGCGCGTTCTTGAGTACGCAATAGAAGCTTGGATTGGCGTGGAGCACGCGGCCATCGCGATCCACGAAGGCCGCCGCAGCGGGCACTTGGCGCAGCGAGGCGCACGACGGAAAGACGGTTGCGGTAGCTGTAGCCGCCGCCTTGCGAGACAAAGAGGCCATATTCGCTCCCTTTTGGCCCCCGCCGCTGCGACGATACGGCGCGACTTCTCTATCAATGCGTAAAGAGATAGTTCGAATTGGCATCATCTTGCCCAGACGGCGCGGCATGCGGCTCAAAATGGGGCGCCGAGGCGGTGAGCCGGAACCTGGCCCCTCATCCAGGCATTCGCTTTAAACGCAAGAAACAGCAGGAGAGACACTATGGGCCGCAAAGTCGCATTGATCGTCGGCAGTCTTCGCAAAGAATCGTTCAATCGCAAGCTCGCTCTGGCGCTGCAGGATATGGCGCCGGAAAGCTTGACGCTGACGCTCGTCGAAATCGGCGCTTTGCCGCTCTATAATGAAGATCTCGACAACGATACGCCGCCCCAGGCCTGGACCGTTTTCCGGCAAGAAGTGAATGCGTGCGAAGGGGTGCTTTTCGTAACGCCGGAATATAATCGCTCCGTGCCGGGCGTTTTGAAGAACGCGCTCGACGTCGGGTCGCGCCCTTACGGAAAAAGCGTCTGGGCAAAAAAGCCGGCGGCCATTGCCTCATCGACGCCCGGCGGTCTTGGCGCATTCGGCGCCAATCATCATTTGCGGCAGTCGATGGTGTTTCTCGATGTGCCGTTGCTGCAGCAGCCAGAGATCTATCTCAGCCAGATCAACAAGGCGTTCGATGAGCAAGGCAAACTGAAGGATGACGGCATCCGCAAACTGCTGTCCGGTTTTATGAGCGCCTTCGCCGCTTGGGTCGATAAACACGCTTCTGACTAAGCCTTGTCCAACGCCTGCTTTAAAGCGTCCGCCAGCGCATCAATTGTATAGGGCTTGCGCACCACCGGCACGTTTTCCGCCTCGCTCAGCACGGACGTCTGATCGCCATAACCGGTCGCGAAGACGAAGGGGATCGCCCGCTTCTTCAACTCATCCGCCACGGCAAAGGAGGTGCCGGCGCCGAGATTGATGTCGAGAACGCAAACGTCTGGCCGTGACGCTGCGATAATGCGCAGCGCTTCGGCGGCGGTCGCGGCGGTGTCGATGTGCGCTGCGCCCAGATCGGACAGCATGGTCTCGATGTCGATGGCGATCACCAGTTGGTCCTCCAGCAACAACACTTTGCGGCCTTGCAGAGTGTCGCCCGCCGCCGCTGCTTTGGATTGTTGCTTCGCGTGGCCGCTCTCGGCTGCTGCGCTGGCGCCGACAAAGCGCGCTGGAATGCGTAACCGCGCTTTGAGGCCGTCCCGATCGAAGGCGATGTCGCTGGCCCCGCCAAGATCGAAAGGGATGCTCCGGTTCAGCAGCACCGAACCAAATCCGGTGCGCCGCGGCGGCGTTACCGGCGGGCCGCCGGATTCGATCCAGTTGACATGAAGCGCGCCGTCTTCTGCTACGCGCCAAGTGACGCTCAATTTTCCGGCCTCGCTGGAAAGGGCGCCGTATTTGGCGGCGTTGGTCGCTAGTTCGTGAAACACCAGCGCTAGAACCGAAAAGGCGCGGCTGTCCAGATTAAGGGACGGTCCTTCAATGTGGCAATTCTCACCGCAATAAGGCGACAGCTCAGCGCTCAGCAGCGTATTTAACGAGCCGCCGCCGTCACTGCGGATCACCTGGTCGTGCGCGTAAGCCAGCGCCATGATCCGGCCCTTCAACGCCTGCACGTAATCTTCAAGCGAACGACCGTCTTCCAGAGGTTGCGCGACCAGCGACTTGATCAGCGACAGAATGTTTTTGACCCGATGGTTCAGCTCTTCGTTCAGAAGCTTTTGCCGTACATCAGCGGTCTGACGTTCGCTCTCTAGAATTTCGCTGTGCCGCATGATGACTTCCAGCAGCGCGGTGCGCGCCGCTCCGGCCATGTCGCGATCTCCCTCGGACCAGGGGATGCTTTGCCGCTCCACCATCTCCTTCCAGATGGCGAAGCTTTTACGCGGGGTCAGGCGGTCGCCCAGAGGTCCAGCCTCATAAGTCTTGTTTGGGTCGCCCGCCCAATCCAGTGACTGCACCACCTCGCGCCGGAAGAAAACCAGATAGTCGCCTGGGATTTGTGAGAGCGGAATCGCCAGCAGACCCGCGGCGTCCGCGCAGTAGCGCCGCGCCGCCGGCAGATGCGCCGATAGCTCATGCGTTGCCCATATCCGGCCGTCGGCGGCATCGCGGAGAAAACGCATCAAGGGTGCGATTTCGCGCGTCGGCGGCGCGGCGCCTTGGCCAGTCCAGATTCCGCCGATCCATAGGCCGACGCCGTCGCTCTGCATGAAGCTCGCGAAATCCGGCAATTTGTCCCGCAACGACTCGGCGATGTCGCCGCGATAGGCCACTTCGCGCATAACCCGGTCCAGCGCCCGGCGCGCCCGCGCGGCGGATTCCAGGGACGCCTTTTTCAGAAGCGCCTCTAATTGCAGCGAGAAGAACTGGCCGAGCATTTCGGCGGCGGCGCGTCGCGCCATGCTTAAGGTTTTGGGCGAATAATGATGACAGGCGATTAGGCCCCAAAGCGCGCCGTCGACCACGATCGAAATCGACATCGACGCCGACACGCCCATATTGCGCAAATATTCGAGGTGAATGGGTGAGACGCTGCGCAAATGCGCAAAGGATAGATCCAGCGGCTCGCCGGAGGCGTCCAGCACTGGGGCGATGGTTTCACGTGCGCCGCTTGAATCGGAGATCACGCGAATTGTGTTTTCCAGATAGAGCCGTCGGGCCTGTTGGGGAATGTCGCTACCGGGGAAGTACTGGCCGAGAAAGCCTTCCAGGTCGCTGCGCTTAACCTCGCTGACGACCTTTCCGGCGCCGTCATGCGAGAATTGGTAGATCATCACCCGGTCATAGCCGAGCGCGCTGCTCAGTAATCGCGGCGTCCGCTGCAGCAGCGTCTTGGTGTCCTTGCAGGCCGTCACCGCGCCGACCAAGGTACGCACCAGATCCAAAGGCGTGCCGCGCTTTTGGGCGGGGCTGCGCTCGAACTCGATGATCGTGTTACCCTTGTAACGATGTGCCGCCAGGTCGAACGCGGCGCGGGACTCATCGAATATAAAATTGAAAAGTAGACCGGGCGTTGAGGGGGCGGCGCTGCCGGCCGCACAATTGCGGATGTCGTGCGCCGCCCGCTCGCCCAAGACCGCGTCCAGCTTCTGACCGACCAATTGAACGCCCTGCTGCCCTAGAAACGATGCCGCGTTTTGCGAAGCGCGCAGAATGGTCTTCAACGATTCATCGCACGCGATCAGGCAGCCATGGCTCTGAATGGCGCCCGGAATGTGGATGGGCTCGCGATCGCAATTTGTAAGGTCCGTGGGCGGGGCCCCCGGTGCAAGAGTCGGCGTATCAGGCATGAGCGAAAGACCGCTCCATCGCCCGCGCCGCGGATTGGAACGCGGCGTTCGCGCCGGCGGCGGTTTGCTCCATATCGAGGTCCTCGATGCCCTCGAGAAGTTCCATAAAGGCGCGGAAGTTTTCGAGCGTGCTCGCCTGCTTATCGAGGTGCCGCGCTCCATGATGGGCGTCAAAGCCCAGCGTCCGCGCCGCCGGCATCAGCACCCGTGCGCCCAAGGCGGAACCCTCTAAAACGTAATGCGCGCCCAGCGCCCAGGCCAGATCGTCGATATGAACGACCGCGTCCGACGGCATCGCCTCGATCCCCAGATCGCGAAGGTCTGTTTCTAAAAGGTTGGCGATTCGGGTCGGTTGCCAGGCGCCAAGCCGGTCATGCCGTGCGCCATGGGCGGCGAAGGCTGCGAGACTGTGCTCCAGCGGCGTGCGGAAGGCTTCCAGACCACGCGTATAGCCGACAT
>JBEVJO010000011.1:0-7596 GCA_040510175.1 Caulobacterales bacterium | reverse complement strand
GCGAAGCCCTGGCTCACCCAAGCGCAGGCGCGTTTGGCGGTGGATGACGCCATCGGCGCTTTGAAGGTTCGTCTCGACCGCGCGCGGAAGGCGTAACCGGTATGGTGCGCCTGCTCATTCTGCTCATTCTTTTGGGCGCGGCGGCGATCGCCGGAACCTGGGTGGCGGATCGTCCGGGGTCGGTCGATATCGAATGGCTCGGCTACAAGATCGAGACGACGACGTTTTTCTTTCTGATCTTTTTCGCCATCCTGTCGGTGGCGCTGGCCGTTGTCTGGGGCCTGATCAGCTGGCTGCTCGATACGCCGCGCAAGATCGCACGCGTCCGCAAATCCGGCCGCTTGAAGCGCGGACGTGAATTGTTCGCGCAAGGTTTTCTGGCGGCCGAGGGCGGCGACGCTGTGACGGCGAAAGCGCTGACGGCGAAGGCTGAACGTTATCTGGATGATCCGCGCCTGATGGGCTTATTGACCGCGCGCGCCGCCGAAGCCTCCGGCGACAATGCGGCGGCGGAGCGGGCTTATGTCGGATTGATGCATGACAAGAAAGCGGCGCTGCTGGCGCGGCGGGGCCTGTCCGAATCCGCCGCGCGGCGGCGCGACTACAATAGCTCGGCGGAGCATGCGGCGGCGGCGCTCGAAATGTCGAAGTCGGCGGCCTGGGCCTTCAACACTTTATACAATCACAAACTGGCGGCCGGTGACTGGAAGGCGGCGCTGGCAGCGCTCGACGAAGGCGAGCAGCGCAAATTCATCGGCGGCAAAGCGGCGCGCCGACGCCGCGCGGTGATCCTGACCGCCGCCGCCGCCCACGCGGAACGGCGCGGCGATCGCGATGAAGCGCGCGACTTTGCGCAACGCGCCGTGATCCTGGCGCCGGGCTTTGCGCCGGCGGCGGCCTTGTCAGCGCGTTTGTATTTCCAGGCTAGCGATCTGCCGAATGCGGAGCGCACCTTGGAGAGTGCCTGGCAACATGGACCGCACCCGGCTTTGTCGCGGCTTTACGCCGATCTGCGCGCGACGGACGCGCTGGCCGATCGCACGCAGCGTCTGCTCGGTCTGGCGGATCTCAATCCCGGCCATCGTGAGAGCCGCATCCTGCGCGTCGAACAACGCATCGATCTGGCGCAATGGGAACCGGCGCAAAACGAGCTCGAATTGCTGATCCAAGAGGGCCTTACCTCGCGCCTCTGCAGTCTGATGGCGGCGGTCGCCAAAGGCGGCGGCGATGATGCGGCGGCGCGTGACTGGCTGGTGCTGGCGGCCACCGCGCCGCGCGAGCCGGATTGGTCCGACATCGAACCCGAAGGCCTGACCTTCGCGTACACCGACGATGATTGGGAACGCCTCGCGCATGTCTATGGCGATGGCGGGCAGATGATCCATCCGCGTTATGAGCGCTTCAAGGCCGAGGCGTTTCCGGCGCCGTCCGTCACCTTGCTGCCGATGCCGGCGCGGATCGGCCACTATGCCGACGCGGCGGTCGATTTTTCCTCGCCTTATGCGCGCCCACAATCCGAAGCGGCCGAATATGCGCGGCTGGTGCAGAGCGTCGACGACGATGAAATCCACGAAGCCGACGGCGTGGAGGACGCCGATTTCGACGAAGAGTATGAGCCGGAAGAGAAAAAACGCTCGGTGCTCAGCTGGTTCTCGCGCCGGGGCTAATCTTCCTGCAATGCATTTGCCCGTAAAACCGGGTTGCGGCGTTAAGGGGACATGGCTAGTGTCCCGCCGCTTCGGCAAGGTATGCCGCCTTAGCTCAGCTGGTAGAGCGGCGCATTCGTAATGCGTAGGTCAGGTGTTCAAGTCACCTAGGCGGCACCACCTTTTCCGAGCAGCCCCCAGAGCCAACTCTCAGCCTGCCCCGCCAATCGCGAAGGTCGTCGCGCCGTCCAGCATGGTGTCTTCGCCTGCGGCGCGCCCGGCGCGCAATTCCTGTTCTTTTTCGGCGCGCTTCATGTCCCAGAGCGCATAGGCGTCGGCGCCGAGCATCAGCCGCAGCGGCGGATCATTGCTTTCGACGGTGGCGATCATTGCCGCCGCGGCCTTGGCTGGATCGCCGGGTTCCTGGCCCGCATGGGCGTCCATATGCGCGCCGATCGGATCGATGAAGCCGCGATAATCTGCAATGGGCATCTTCGGGCGGAGAATGTTGCCTGCGGCGAATTCCGTGCGGAATGCCCCTGGCTCGACCAGCGTCACACGAACGCCAAATGGTTTGACTTCATCGCGCAGCGCTTCGCTCCAGCCTTCGAGGGCAAATTTAGACGCGGCATAGGCGCTGAAACCGCCCATCGACACCTGTCCGCCGACGCTGGTCAGGTTGAGGATCTGGCCATAGCCTTGCTGGCGCATGATCGGCAGCGCCAGGCGGGCCATCTCCACCGAGGCGAAGAAGTTGAGTTCCATCTGCTCGCGCAATTCGTCATCGGCGAATTCCTCCGCCGCGCCGAGCGAGCCGCGCCCGGCGATATTGGCCAGCACGTCAATCCGGCCGAACGTTTGAATTGTCTGGTCGATGGCGCGCTTGCGCGCGTCTGAATCCATCACGTCCAGTGCGATGGCGACGCCTTTCGATCCGAAAGGCTTCACGACTTGCGCAAGCGCCTCGGCGCGTCTGGCTGTCGCCACAACGTTGTCGCCGCGCGCCAGAACCGCTTCGGTGAGCGCTTTGCCGAATCCGCTGGATGCGCCGGTGATAAAATAGGTTTTCGTCATTTAAACATTCCAGACCAGGGGCATCGTATCGGGATTGAATCCGGTGTGCAGGTGACAGTGGATTTTGGCGCCCTCCTGCAGCCGGAATTCCGGGATGACATCCAAAAACTCTTGCAGCGCTATGCGCATTTCGCGCCGGGCCAAATGCGCGCCCAGGCACAGATGCCGCCCCGATCCGAATGACAAAGCGCGGGGATGGCGGTCGAAGCGGATTTCTTCGGGGTTTTCGTACTCGCGATCATCGTGCGCCCCCAAAGCGGTGGTCATGGCGACGAAATCACCCGGCATCATGGTCACGCCGGCGATCTGCACTTCCTTGATGCAGGTGCGCATGGTCATCACCGAGGCGTAGAAGCGCAACATTTCTTCGACAGCCCCAGGCAGCAAGGATGGATCGGCGCGCAATTGGCGCTGGTGCTCCGGATGTGTCGCCAGATGATAGAATTGCCAGACCGAATTGGTGGAGACGGTCTCCATGCCGCCGATGAACAGGTTGAAACAGATACCGAGGATTTCATCCTCGCTTAACTTGCCGTCCTTGTTGGCGGCGACCGCGACGGTGATCAAATCCTCGCCAGGCTTTTTGCGCCGCACCTGAATTTCGCTGCGCAGATAATCGCTCACATCTTTGGTGGCGCGCTGCAAGGTCGCGAGGTCCGGCGAGTGCAGCAGATCTTCTTCCCATTTCAGAAATTCGGCGACGCGCTCCTGCGGCATACCCATGAGGTCGAGAAATACGCGGATCGGAAATTCGGTGGTGAATTCCTTCAACACATCGCAGTGGCCGCGATCGCGAAAGCTTTCGGCATAGGCGCGGGCAAAGCCGTGCAGGCGGGATTCCATCCCGGTGATCGATTTGGGTCCGAACATGGGATTGAGCAACATGCGATAGCGCGCATGATCATCGCCGCCGCCTTCGAGCGGCAGCACCAGCCAATCCTCGCCGATCAAGGGCGCGAACGGCGCCATCTTGGCGCTGGTGAAATGTTCGGCGTCCAAGTAGATGGCGCGCAGATCGGCGGCGCGGCGCGGCACCCAGCCGGGCGCGCCGCTATGCATCACATTCGGCGCATAGATAATGTCGGGGCCTTTGCAGAAGTCCGGCACCAGACGCTTCCAGGGAATTTCATCGGTCGTCGCGCCATAACCGAACGGAAAGTGCCCGACCAGTTCAGGCGGCACATGCGGCGGGATCGGAAATTGTGCGGCGCTGTCGGCGGGCATGAACTCGGCTCTCCTCTCGCGATCGTCTGAGGCTACTGCCCTTCTAGATGGATCGCTGGGATATTGTCCGCCAGCATTGGTCGCACGTCAAATCGGGCGGTTCATGTTTTGGAAAGACTGCAAACTAGAACGGCGCGCTGTGGTTCAGCGCGCCGTCTAATTTTGCTTCTGCATTGGATGCTCGTTAAGGCGTCGGGCTGCAGGGCCTATTTGCCGGAGGGAAAATCCCTTTCCGGCGATCCGGGGCGCCTCTCCAGGACTGCTGCGATGTTCGAGGCCTCAAAACATCGTGGCAGCCTGAGAGACATCCGGAGGAGTCGTTCTAGCGGACCGAATCGCGCATCGTTGCGGATTGACGGAAAGCCAGCTTCTTCGACGCTTTGATCTTCACAGGAGCGCCCGTTTGCGGGTTGCGGCCCATGCGCGCCTTGCGCGAGCGGATCATGATCATGCCGAGATCGCCGATCTTCACCTTCACGCCTTTAACGACGTGGGCTTTGACGACTTCGATATAGCCTTCGACGAACTTCTTGGCTTCGGCGCGGCTCACTTCGTTGTGGTCTGCGATCGCTTGCAGAAGCGCGCTTTGCGTGATCGCCTTGCCGGCTGGCGCGGTGACCTTCACGGACTTCGACGGCGCAGCGGCGGCTTTTGCGGCTGGCTTCTTGGCGGCTGGCTTCTTCGCAGCCGGGGCTTTCTTCACAGGCGCTTTAGCGGCTGGTTTTTTCGCGGGTACTGTTTTCTTAACTGCCATTTTAATTCTCCAATCGTTTTTGCACTGATGATCCGTGAACGAAGCTGCGGGCCCAATTCACGGTAGGGATACTCTAGGTAATCACATGAAATCCTTGACGTTGGATTTATTGCGCCGCGTTGCGTGCGTTCTTTTGAAGAAAAATGCATTCAAATACGAAGAAAAACGCTGAGTTCAAATTTTCCTGCGTTGCGCGCCGCGCATGTGATCGTTCAAAACCCCTTAGTTCAGTACACTTTTGACGCCTTCTGCGTCTGCATCCACCTCTGAAGCAAGAGGCGGGCGAGGCTATACGCGATAAAAAAGCCGTGTCCAAGCGTGTTGTGGGGTTTGCAGCAGTATTTGCGGAAAACGCCTGATTCCCTTGTGCTGCAAGGGCAAATCGCGTTCCGGTGAACCCTCGATTTGGTCCCGGCGCTGTCCGGCGGTCGCTGAAACCGGCGATTTTAAAGGCGAATCGCGCCGCGTGGCGCCAAAATCCGCATGGAATATGAGAAATGTGGGGCGCCGCGCGCGGTCCGAAGAAAATTATGACCCAGCGGCTCGGCAAGTCTTGACCAGACGATGCGGCGATTTGCGCAGCGCCCGGCAGTTTGTGCCGCTTTGGGCCTGGATCGCAGTGCGCGCTGTGCGTGCAGCGGCGGCGGCCATCAGTTGCATTCCGCGCGGGAAGAAGTTTGAATGCCAAACAAAGCGGGCAGCGCCTTGTGGCTGTAGACGTGGGTTTTGGGGGGATCGGTTGGGCGCGCCTAGCGAAGACGATGAGCCGTCGCCGCGCGCCGCAGCGCCGCAAAGCGCCTGGCGCCGCCGCCTCAAGGTTCTCTCGCCTTTGTTTGGACTGGCGATTGTCTGCGCGGCTGTCTGGATCATTTACAAGGAATTGTCGTCGCATAGCTTGCTTGAGGTGTGGGACAGCCTGAAGCGCGCGAAGCTCTCCACGATCGCCTTCACCCTGGGCCTTTGCGCGTTCTCGTATCTGATGCTGGCGCTGATCGAGCGCTCGGTGCTGCAAATGCTGCATCGCGAACAAGCGTTCCCCTCGGTGTTCAAATCGTCCTTTGTCACGTACGGCGCCTCGAACGCGCTCGGTTATTCCTTCGCCACGGCGCCGGCGGCGCGCGCGCGCATCTATCGGGACAGATTGCGGGCGCGGGAAATCGGCGCCCTGTCGGCCATCACCGCCGCGTCCGTTGGATTGGGCGCGGCGACGGCGGCGGGATTGAGCTTGGTGTTTGGCGCGCCGGATCTGCCCCGCACATTTTTGGGCGGCGCGCATGTATGGCGCTGGACGGGGCTCGCCTTGCTGGCGCCGGCCGTGCTGTGGATTGCGTTGTCCGGACGCGCGCGGCACGCGATGGAAGTGATGGGCATCAAGTTTCGCACGCTCGGTATGCGGCGCGCATCGCTGCAGGTTGGGTTCACGACATTGGATTGGTTGTCGACCGCTGGGATTCTCTATTGTTTCCTGCCGCAGGACATTGGCTGGACCTATCCGGCCTTCGTCTGCGTGTTCGTCGCGGCGGGTGTTTTGGGCGCGGTGTCCGGGACGCCGGGCGGCTTGGGGCCGTTCGAGGCGGCGATCCTGGCGCTGGCGCCGGCGAGCGCCGCCGTGCCGTCGCTGGTCGCTGCGCTCGTCGCCTACCGGATCATTTTTACGCTGACGCCATTGGCGGTCGCGGCGAGCGTTTTGCTGCTGGATTTCTTGCGCAGACCCGCGACGCACGGATAAGCGCAACGTTTTCAATCTCGCGGTGTTGAGTGAGAGGCACGATCGACTGCCGGTTTTGAGGACGATTGATGGCTGTGACCGAAGTGGGCAAACTTCGGCGTCAATCTTGGCGGCAGACGATCGTGCTTGGGGGGCAATGTAGCGTCCGTCTGTGACAGATCGAGCATTAAGTTCTCGTCATAATTTCATTTTTTGGGGAAACGAGCTAAGCTCCTGACGGTGTGTGCCTAAATCCAGATTGACGTACTTTAGAATAATTCTATTGTGCGAATTGTTCGCAATTAGGGGCGCGTATCATGCGGGAAAGCGCTGAGAGACTACTGTTAAAGGCGGGGCTTCGGCCGACCAGCCAGCGTCTTGGCTTGGCTGCCGTTCTATTCGACGGGCATGACAAACACGTCACCGCCGACGATGTGATGCATTTGGCGTCGAATGCCGGCGTCGATGTCTCGGTCGCGACCGTCTACAACACGCTGGGCCAATTGTGCGCGGCGGGTCTGTTGCGCCGCGTGACATTGGATGGCGGCCGCACCTTCTTCGACACCAACATCAGCGCGCATCATCACGTCTTTTTTGAAGACGACGATCGCCTGATGGATCTGCCGGGCGATTCCATTCAGGTCACTGGCCTGCCCGATCTCGGCGACGGCGCGACGATCAAGAGCGTGGATATTCTGGTGCGCGTCGAGCGGCGTTAGGCGGCGCGTAGCGCCGGACGCTTACCCAAACGGGAATCCGGAAGACAGACCGGAGCATTCCGAACAAGATCAGCCGGGGTGGATTCACGGCGGCTTTTTTTCCTGCAATGTTTGAACGCGATTGGCTGCGAGACCTTGCGCTTGGATTGATCGCGTTCGCGCTGATGCTGCCGCTTGCCTTGTTAGCGGTCGGCCTAATGGCCCCAAGCGGCAACAGCGACATAAAGTCATACGCCCAAGGCCATATTGATAGCTCCAACGATCCTGCCTTTCAGAGCTGGGCCAATCAACAGGCGGCCTGCGCCGAAGCAGCTAATGGCGGCGCATCCGAAGCCGATCAGCGTGCCCAGGACGACCTTTGTGCCCAGTTTCGGAGCGCGTTCGCTGCTGAGAAAATGGTCTGGCTGTCGAGTCGACAAATTTTCATTAGCTCCTTGGAGTTCCGCGCCCTGATTTTGTCGCTCGGCTTTA
>JBEVJO010000010.1:0-3514 GCA_040510175.1 Caulobacterales bacterium | reverse complement strand
CAGTGCTGACGGGCTTGGGCACCAGCGGCGGTTTATTGGGACGGCTTCTGGAGCCGTTCAAAATCGACTACCGGACGCAGAAGCGCCGGGTTCTAACCTTTGTGCTCGACGGCAAGGCGACGCTGCCGCCGCTGGAGTCGTTGCCGCTTAGCCCGATTGCGGACCCAAGCTTCGTCGCCAATGCGGCGTCGGCCGATCGCGGCGCTGTGACGTTTGGTTATAGTTGCGGTGTCTGCCATGGCTATGAGGGGATATCGGCGGGCATCGCGCCGGATTTGCGTGCGTCGGAAATTCCGCAGGACGCGGAGACGTTCGCCAGCATTGTACGCGATGGCGGCTTGGTTTCCGCCGGCATGCCGCGTTTCGATGATTTTAGCGCCCAGCAACTCGCCGACATCCGCCAATATATTCGCACGCGCGCCGACGATTTTCGAAAAGGACGCGATGCTGCGCCGCATGTGAGTGCGGCTGCCGGGCCGTGAAGCGTCGAGACTTCTAGCGCGGCGCCAAGACGCCTTCGGTCTTTTCAAATTCGTCGTGCAGCGCCGAATGCCCGAGCGCGCTGAGCGAACTATCGATCGCCATCAAATGCGTTGACAGTCTTTGCTTTAGTTCGGTCGGCACATTGTCCTGCTCGGACATCCATTTGACGACGATGTGCAAGCCGTAAGCGGCGTGTGTGGCTAAGCGTTCCACTTTGTCTTGTCGATCCATCGGCGATGCCTCCGCTGCGTATGGGACATTCATGGAGAGTGGACCCGAAGCTGCGCCCGCGCAAGGGTCGGAGAGGGCGCTTACGCCCGTTCGTCCTTGGATGATTCCATGACGATATAAGAGGTGATGGTGGAGACTTGCGGCAGCACGCCGAGCACATCGGTGTGGAAGTGCTTGAAGGCGGCCAGATCGCGTGTTTCGACGCGCAGCAGAAATTCAATTGTGCCGGTGACGTTGTGGCACTCGCGCACCTCGGGCGCCTTGCTCATCGCAATTTCGAACGCTTCCTGGTGCTCCTGATTATGCTTTGAGAGGCCCACGGAGACATACGCGATAAAGCCGATGTCGCGGGCCTCTGGCGATATGATGGCGCGATAGCCGGTAATGGCGCCGCTGCGCTCCAGTTCCTGCACCCGGCGCAGACAGGCGGAAGGCGACAAGCCGACCCGGTTTGCGAGATCGGTGTTGCTCATCCGGCCGTCGGCCTGGAGGGCTTGCAATATTTTGCGGTCAATGGCGTCAGTGATCGTCATTTATTGCAAAAATAGCGTCGAATAGATCAACAAAGCAAGGAAATGCGGCGGCCTAAGGCGTATTCCTTGCGCCCATGACTTACGAGCTTTTCATCGCCTTCACCGTCTTTGCATTTGTCTCCTGCGTCACGCCGGGGCCGAATAATCTCATGCTCATGGCGTCCGGAACCAATTTCGGTTTCGCGCGCACGGTGCCGCACGCCATGGGCGTCAATTTCGGCTTCGTTTTCATGGTGCTGCTGGTCGGACTAGGCTTGGCGCAATTGTTCGAGCGCTTTCCAGCCGCCCAGCACACGCTGCGCATCGCCAGCGCCATCTACCTTGTCTATCTGGCCTGGAAGATCGCCAACGCCGCGCCGCCGCAAGCCGGCGTTTCGGCGAACGCCAAGCCGATGACATTCCTTCAGGCGGCGCTGTTTCAGTGGGTGAACCCCAAAGCCTGGACCATGGCGTTGACCGCCGTCACCGCTTATGCGCCGGCGGAAAATCCGATGCTGGGACTCGCCATCATCGTTGCGGTGTTCGCGATCGTCGACATTCCGGCGGTCAGCGCCTGGATGATGATCGGCGTACAAGCGAGGCGTTTTCTCGATCAGCCGCGCGCCTTGCGGACGTTCAATATCATCGCCGCGTTGCTCTTGTTGGCCTCGCTCTATCCGCTTTTCATCCCATCACATTAGGCGGCGGGATTGCCGAGCTTTTCTTCGAGCAGATCCAGCATGGCGCGCCAGGAGCGTTCGTCGGCCGTCTTTTGATAGGCCACGCCGGGGAAGCCCAATTTGTCGGCTTCGGGATTGGTGAAGGCGTGCAGCGCGCCGCCATAGACGTTCATGGCCCAATCTACGCCGGACTTTTCCATCATGGCTTCGAAGGCATTGCGCGTTTCGGCCGTCAGCATGGCGTCGGCGGCGCCTTGCAACATCAGCACCGTGCCTTTGATGTTTTTCACGTCGGCGGGGTGGTTGGTTGGCAGGCTGGAGTGAAAGCCGATGATGGCTTTCACATCTGCGCCCGAGCAGCCGAGTTCGAACGCCGCCGCGCCGCCGAAGCAATAGCCGGTAACGGCGATGCGGTTTTTGTCGACGCCGTCCACACCGCACAAAACATCGTATCCAGCTTTGATGGTTGGACGGATCAGCGACGGATCGGCGAGCAGGGGCGCAAGAACCTCCATCATGTTCGCGCCAAGTGGTTTGCCGCCGCCATGATAATCGCAGACGAACGCAACATAACCGCACTCTGCTAGTCGGCGCGCAAAACTGCGCTCGATCTCGTCAAGACCGGGGCCGGCGTGACAGATCAACACCGCTGCGCCGGACGGTTTGTCGGGGCGCGCGAGAAAACCGATCAGTTCCTTTCCGTCCGGGCTTTTGTATGGGATGTTTCGGGTTTGCATGGCGTTTCTCCTGGCGTGACGACTAGTTTGCGGCGGCTTTCAAACTTGCGAACTGTTCATTTGAATTTTTACTCGGATAGGGCGCGTCGGGAACCGGCAATCCTAGAAGCGCGCAGAGCGGCGCCCAGCCCTGGGATGCTTCATAGACCAGCAGTCGCTCCGGCGGGACGGTTTGTTTCACCGTTTCGATGTGGCGGTTAAACGCGTCCACGCAAATGTCACGATCATTCGGCGCGCCGCCGACATCGCCGAACACGATGCGTTGCACCATCTCGGGAAACAGCGGCGGCGGTTGAAATGCGCCGTCAGAAAAAAGCCTCGGCGAAAAGATCGTTGTTTGGGTGGAGGCGAACCACTTTGCGGCGTCACGAACGGACAGGATGATTTTTGCCTCTGGATAATAATCCATGAGTTCGCGCCAGAAATGGCAGGCCGGCCAATCAACCGTCGATGTATAGCCGTCGAAGATGGATTCCCAATCGGGCGCTCCGTCCAAGGCTGCAATCCATTGCGCCGCCCGTTCCGGTTTCGCGGGCACTTCGAACATATGATAGCAAGGCCCGACGCCGAGTTGCTCCAGGGCGTTTTTCAACGACAGCGTGCCGGTGCGCCCAAAGCCTGCGCCGATGACCTTCAGCGTCATGCGTCTCCCCTTATGAATTCGCCGCGTTATTTCCCGGCTTTTTGAAAGTCACGGTCGACCACCCCTCAAGCCGCGTGCGGCGGACGAACACCAAGCCCCGGTTCTGATAGGCGGTGCGCACGAGCGGTTCTTGCGCTTCCAGAATGCCGGACAGGATCAGGTGGCCGCCGGGATTCAGCACGCGCACCACTTCAGGAGACAACCGGATCAACGGCTTCAGCAGGAGAT
>JBEVJO010000009.1:0-15280 GCA_040510175.1 Caulobacterales bacterium | reverse complement strand
CGCCCGCCTTTGTCATCACTCTGAAGACGCCGGCACGCGCAAAGCAATACCGAGGCCGGGAACCTAAATCTGCGGCTCTGTTGCGCTCGAATTCGCCGCTGCGCGCGGACGTTTGAGGCGCCGGCGCCCGCGCAAGGCGCTTTTGCAGCACAGTATCTCGATTTCCACAGAAGACCGTTGGATCAATTAGTTTTTCTCTGCTCATTGACCATTGATCACAACGTACGGGCGCCTTATTGCCGGGGCACTAGCATTTTATGGAGTTGACCTTGAAACTTATTGTGAAAATTGCTTCGGCCGCGCTTCTGACGTCGGCCGCTTTGGCCGCGCCTGCTTATGCCGGCTCCGACAACGAAGACTACAACACCGCAAAGGCGCTCTGCCGCGCTGAAGTTACGAAAGCGACCGGCGCGTCCTCCATGCGGGACGGCGGAATTTCGATGAAGTCGAAAGTGGTGGAGCTTTCGCTGATGATCCCCGTGGACGGAAAGCGGAAATCCGTTGGCTGCGTGATGAACCGCAACACGCAAGCTGTGACCATCGAACTGCCAAAAGGCTTCCAGCCTGCCGTCGCTGCGGCGCCGGCCGAAACCGCCGCTGTGCCTGCTGAAACTGCCGCCGCTGCGGCGCCTGTCACTCAATAAGCCAGACCCGCTCGCTCGAAAATGTCAGACGATTTTTCGAGCGAGCATCCTCTGCGGGCGTGGCGCTCACTAGGCCCCGGCGACGTTTTATTGCGGCGTGCAGATATTCTGCAGATGCGCCCATTGATCCGGGTTGAGGCTCTGGCCTTCCGGGCCCATCGGTTTCCGCCGCGCCGAATTGGCCCGCGCTTTTGAAGCCGGGTGTGTGCTGACGAAGCTATCGTTCTCCTCCTCGCCCTTTTCCGCCGCCATGCGGTCGAAGAAACTGGCCAAACCCGACGCGTCGAGCTTCTGCGCTTCCAGATAGGAAATGCCGTAATGGTCGGCTTCGGATTCGGCCTCGCGCGAATAGGATAATTGCGCGGCCTGATTGGCGATCTTGACCATGGTCGCGCCACCGCCCGCGCCGCCCGTCAGGACCGCCAGCGAAATCTGCGCGCCGATATTGCGGATCAGCCCAGCCATTACATGCCGCCGCGCGACGTGCGCAATCTCATGCGACAGCACCGCCTGCAATTCAGCCGGGTTCTGCAATTCCAGGATCAAAGGACAGGTGACGACGACATACCCGCCCGGCAGCGCGAAGGCGTTGGAGATTTCGGAATCGATCAATTGCGAGCGCAGCGGGAAATTGGTTTTCGCCGAATGCGCGATGCGGTCGACCACTTGCTGCACATAACTTTGCGCCAGCGGATCGGGAATCGGCTCGCCCATATTCTGGCTGACTTCGGCCATGACCCCCGCGCCCATGCGCGCCTCCAATTGCGGCGGCGTCATTTCGGCAAGTGGATCGGCCAAACGCGGCACGCCGAAAAAGGCCAAGGCCACGAGACCGGCCGCGCTGGTGGCCAATAGCGTGACCAAGGCCGCGCGCTTGCGCCACAGCGTCTTTTTGTGAAAGGCCTGCGGCGCCCGTGTTTCCAACAGCGCCATCATTTCGGGCGGGATGCCCTTGATGGTCAGGCGCGCGTCGTAATCGCCGCGCACGCTGATGAAATACTCGCCTTGGCCCGGCGCGTCGTCGGCGCGAATTTTTTTTAAGGGCCAGCGCACATCCGCGCCGTCGCCAAACATATGCAGATCGGGTCCGTCAATGCGCACGACGACGGTGCGCGCCACCGGCGTCTTACCATCGACGAAGCTGCCTTGAATGCCAGCGTAGGTCATCGGACCGCCTTCAGGAAAAGTGGAAGCCGGTTTTCCGTAAGAAGGCGGTCAAAGAACATTTTACAAACCGCCGTCGAGCACGGAGACGTGCATGGCGTCGGCGAGACCTTCACCGGCGCCTGGGCCGCGGCTGGCGGCCTGATGGATGGCGGCCAGATCGATTGACCCTTCGGTGGAGAGCCGGCGCACCAGAAAGCGCCAGGAGCGCGCTTGCGCCAGCGGCGACAAAATGCCGAGCGAAAAGACAATGATCAGAAGATTGCCCAGCGACAGCCAAAACAAAGCCAGCGATCCCACGCCGAGCTTGAAGCGCAGATTGTCGATGCGCAGCTTGTCGGCGATGCGGCGATAGACGGCGGCTTGGTAGGGCAAGGAGATAAAGGCGGCGAGGACCGCTGCGGGGATCACCAGCGCGTACAAAGTCAGCATAGCCGTCATTGCATATTGCGGGTCGGCCATCATGACCGCCGGGTTGCCGGCGCTTAAGGCCATCATGGCGGCGAAAGCCGCGCCGAAGGCGGCGATCATCACGACCCAGCCGCCGAACCAGGCCACGGCGTACGAAGCATATAAGCCGCCCGCGAGATTTTTGGTCTCGCCCTCATTGAAGATGAATTTCTCGTCGCCCCAGGAGGTGCGGCTCCAGAGATCATGAGCGATGCGCATACGCATGCGGGGCGTCCACCAGCCCAGCGTAATCATGGTCATCACAACGTGCCCGACCATTGACCAGCCGAAACCCCAGCCCCAATCCGGCCCTTGAATTAACCGCACGCCGCGCCAGGAGGTGCGGCTCAGCAAATAGGCGCGGGCGCGATAGATGGCGACGAAGCTTAAATATCCGGCTGTCAGGTAGAATAGGGTTCCGATAAAAATCGTAATCTCTTGACCAAGGAACAAATGCGCCAAACCCAGGATCAACGAGGCCGGCAGCAGCACGCAAAAGGTCACCAGCAAAAAGCCAATGAACAATTCCTTGCCCTTGCCGCGATATTCCAACGGTTCGTCATTGATGATGGTGCCGGCCCAGACTCGTTTGCGCACTTCGGTGCGGGCCCAGAAATTGTAGAGCGTCAGCGTCAGGATGGTGAGCAGCAGGTTTTTGAAACTGAGCCCGATGAAGCGGCGCAGCTTGATGTCTTCGGAAAAGACCAAATCCGCGCTGCCGCCGAAGCCCGCAGGTCCGCCCTGATCGCCGCTCATCCCGCTTCCCCCGCCTTCCCCCAAGTCCCTGGCCGGTTTTAGCCTAATGCATTTTGGAACGTAAGCTTTGGCGCTGTTTAGGAGTGGGAAGGGCTGTAAACTTAGCCGCGCCGCCCAAAAAGCCGCTCAATATCAGCCAGTTTTAGCTCCACATAAGTCGGCCGGCCATGATTGCATTGGCCGGAATGCGGCGTGGATTCCATCTGGCGCAGCAGCGCGTTCATTTCTTGCGCGTCCAGGCGGCGCCCAGCGCGCACGGAGGTTCGGCAGGCGAAGTTGCCGCAAACTTCTTCCAGGCGCTCCTTCAGGCTCAAGGCGGCGCCGGAAGTCGCGATGTCATCGGCCAGATCGCGGATCAAACCGGCGAAATCCATCTCGCCCAGCATGGCCGGGGCGGCGCGCACGGCGATGGCGCCGGGGCCGAAGCCTTCGATGACCAAACCCAATTCGGCCAGCTCTCCGGCGCGTGACAGCACGCGCTCGGTCTCGCCCGGATCAAGCTCGACGATTTCGGGGATCAGCAAGGGCTGCTGCTTCACGCCGCCATTGGCGATCGCGTCTTTCATGCGCTCATAAACGAGGCGTTCGTGCGCCGCGTGCTGATCGATCAGCACAATGCCGTCCGGCGTTTGCGCTAGAATGTAAGTGTCGAACAATTGCGCACGCGCGACGCCTAGCGGCAATTCGTCGGACTGCCCTGCGGGCGCCATTTCCGGCGCGGCGTCGCGCACGCTGCGCTCCTGCACGCCGGGCAGCGCCTGGTCATGCACCGAGAATTCCTGCCATTGCGACGGCACAAGCGTCGGCGGATAGCTGCCATAGCCATTGCTGCGCCCGATCGGCGTGCTCGCCATCGGCACGCCGCTATAGGCTGTGGCCGCGCCAAGCGCGTAGCCCGCCACCGTGGTCGAGGCGCGGTGACCGGCGCTGGCGAGCGCATGGCGTAGCGCGCCGATCAGCAATCCGCGCGCGGCGCCGGGATCGCGAAAGCGCACTTCGGTTTTGGCCGGGTGCACATTGACGTCGACCAAAGCCGGATCGACTTCCAGGAACAGCGCCGCGATGGGGTGCCGGTCGCGCGCCAGGAAATCCTGATAGGCGGCGCGCAGCGCGCCGGTGACGAGCTTGTCGCGCACCGGCCGCGTATTGACGAACAGATATTGATGATCCGCCGCGCCGCGATGAAAGGTCGGCAGGCCGGCGAAACCCATCACGCGCATACCTTCGCGCGCCGAGTCGATGGGTAGCGCGTTCTCGCCGAAGCTGGCGCCTAGAATTGCGGAGAGCCGCGACAGACGGCACGGATCGCTGGCGTCGATTTCCGGCGACAGGCGCAATTGCACTTTGCCGTCTGTTTCCAGGATGAACCCGGTCTCCGGATGCGCCATGGCGAGGCGCTTTACCACGTCAATGATCGCCTGGGTCTCGCTGCGATCGGAGCGCAGGAATTTCAAACGTGCGGGCGTGGCGTAGAAAAGATCGCGCACTTCGACGCGGCTGCCGGTGCGTCCGGCGCCGAAACTCGGCGCGGGCGAGGGTTCCTCCACTGCGCCGCCTTGCACCTGGATGCGCCAGCATTCGCCGTTGCGGGTCTGGCTTTCGATCGACAGACGCGCCACCGCGCCGATCGAGGGCAAAGCTTCGCCGCGAAAGCCCAGCGTGCGAATGTCCAGGAGGTCAACGCTGCCGTCGGTGTCCGCGATCAGTTTTGACGTGGCGTGACGTTCGATGGCGAGCGGCAGTTCGGCGCGGCTCATGCCGTGCCCGTCGTCTTCGATCAGCAGGCGTTGTACGCCGCCGCCTTCGACGCGCACGGTCACATTACGCGCGCCAGCGTCGAGCGCGTTTTCGATCAACTCTTTTGCGGCGGCGGCGGGGCGCTCAATGACTTCGCCCGCCGCGATGCGGTTGACGGCTTCCGGCGGCAGGCGGTGGATGCGCATCAAATTGGTCCGATCAATCCAGCCGCGCGATGCGCAGCGTGTTGGTCTTGCCAGGACGGCCGAAGGGAATGCCGGCGGTGATGACGATGCGGTCGCCGGACGTCGCGGCGTTGATGCTGCGCGCGGCGTTTTCGGCCTTGCTCACCATGTCCTCCACGTCATTGGCGTCTTCGGTGACGATGGGGCGCACGCCCCAGGACAGCGCCAAGCGGCGCGCCGTCTGCACGGAGGGCGTCATGCCCAGAACCCCGGCTTGCGGCCGCTCGCGCGACAGCCGGAAGGCGGTCGATCCGGTCATTGTGTAGGCGACGACGATGGCGCAATCGAGCACCTCGGCGATATGGCGCGCCGACAGCGCAATGGCGTCGGCCGTTGTGGGCTCAGGTCTCGCCATGTCGCGATTGATGCCGGACCAATGTTCCGGATCGGTCTCCACCGCGCGGATGATGCGGTCCATGATCGCGACCGCGCTCTGTGGGTGGCGGCCGGCGGCGGTTTCAGCGGAGAGCATCACAGCGTCCGCGCCCTGATAGACGGCGGTGGCGACGTCCGAGGCTTCGGCGCGTGTCGGCGTCGGGCTCTCGATCATGCTTTCCAGCATCTGGGTGGCCACGATCACCGGTTTGCCGGAGGCGCGCGCCAGCCGAATGATGCGGCGCTGTGCGATCGGCACCATTTCCGGCGGCATCTCAACCCCGAGATCGCCGCGCGCCACCATCAACGCATCGGAGAGATCGACGATGGCTTCAAGATTTTCCAGCGCCGCCGTGGTCTCGATTTTGGACAGGATGGCGGCGCGGTCGCCGATCAGCGCACGCGCTTCGGCGACGTCTTCGGCGTCCTGTACAAAACTGAGCGCGATGAAGTCGACGCCTTGCTCCAACGCGAAGGCGAGGTCTTCGCGGTCCTTCGGCGTCAGCGCGGAAATCGGAATGCGGCGGGACGGAACGTTGACGCCTTTTTGATTTTTCAACTCGCCGCCGACATCGACGCGCGCCTGCACAATTCCATTTTCCGCGCTGATAACTGTCAGCATGAAGCGGCCATCGTCCAGACGCAGCACGTCGCCGGTTTCCAGCGACAACACGACCTCAGGATGCGGCATGCGGATCAGACCAGGGCCCCCCATCTCGGTCGAGGCTTCAATCGTCACCACATCGCCATAGCGCAGCGGGATCGAGCCGCCTTCGAAGGTTCCGACACGGATCTTCGGGCCCTGCATATCGGCCATGATCGCGATCGGATAACCGGCGCGGGCTTCGGCTTCGCGGATGGCGGCGACGCGGCGGGCGTGGTCCACGCGATTGCCGTGGCTGAAATTCAAGCGGAAGCAATTCACGCCCGCTTTGATCAGCATCATCAGGCGCTCAGGCGGATCGCTGGCCGGGCCAAGCGTTGCGACGATCTTGCAGGCGCGTGCGCGCATAAGTGCCTCTGTGTCGATTGTTCAGCGCGAGAGAATCACGCCTGCGCAGCGTACCGCGAAGCGATGACGGCCTAAAGTCCGGCAGATACGCGCAACAAATGCACCGCTTAATCGGCGATTGCATCGGCCTGGGTGGGCGTCACAACGGGCGCCTCGGCGTCTTCCGCCGCGAACATGCCGCGCTTTTGATAAATGGCCGCCAGATCGGTCAGTGCGCCCATGGCGATGGCGCTGTGCGCGCCGGCGAGTTTTTCCGCAGCCGACCAGGCGATTTCCGTCTGGCCCTTGGCGATGGCGTTCAGCGCATCAACCACGGCTAGTTCGTCATCTTCCAATTCGGGCGAGAAGGCCTCGGAGGAGGCGGACATTTGCCGGCCTTTTTGCATCACAAAGGTCAAAACTTGTGTGGCTTGAATGGCTTGCTGGGCGTCATCGCCCAAATGCTCGGACAAAACGCCATGCAAGCCAGGGCATTCATGCCGGCCGACCTTAATGACGCGGAGGGTCCAGATCGCCAAGCGCGCCGGCGTCAACTCCCAGTCAAAAATCACGTGTCCGCGCAAAGTCGCCTCCGCCGCCTTGGTCAGGCCTGAGTATCATAGCGGCGGCGAGCGCCGTTTACGACCCCTCTTGTATGGCCCAGTTGCGAATGACTTGCAACAATGAATATCTGCTTACACCGCGCCGAAGACTTTTTTCAGAAGCGCGGTGCTGCGTTTGACCGGGTTCTCGCGGATCGCCGTTTCCTCTTCGCCCAGATAGAGGAACATCCCGGAAAGCGCGCTTTCGACGGCGTAACCGACCAACTCGCCGCGAAGATCCTTTTTATATCCGTACTTTGACACGGTCTTGGACACGCTGTCAGCGGCCTTCAGCGCCCCGACATCGATGAGCGCGGTCTTCAGGGGCGGCGTGAAAGCGGAGGTCAGAGAGGGCAGCGTCTTGCCCTTCAAATATTCCGTGCCAGCGGTGTCGCCGCCTTTGACGATGCCCACCGCGTCCTGCACCGTCATTGCCTTGATGGCGCTGATAAAGAGGCTTTTGGCCTTGGGCGCGGCCGCTTCGGCGCCGCGATTGAGTTTTAATTCAAGATCGTCGAGCGGTTTGGACGCGCCAAACGTCTCGGTCATGGATTGGATTTCGCGCAGCGATTTCGGCAGGGGGATATGCACTTTGGGGTCTGCGAAATATCCATCCGGCGCGCCGAGCCGCGACACCACCCGTCCCGCGCCGATGGTCAGCGCCTCGCGCAAAGCGGAGTCCGCTTCGGCCTTGCTAAATCCTAAGCCGCCCAATGCGCCGGAGGCGCTGCTTCCGCTGTTCTTTTTTCCGAACACCGATCCGAAGAGATCGCTGAACACATCCGCATGGGCGATCGCCGGCGCGCTCACAAAGAGCGCGGTGATGGCGAGACGCCGGGAGATGGAATCGTTCATGCGCAGCCTCCTGCGCCGTGTGGCGCCCGACGGCACTTTACAAGGACGCGATCATCGGGGAAGCGCCATTTGCGGCGACCACGCCGCTGCGCATCGGTTTACCCAAATTCCTGGCCGAAAAACCGCCGGTATTCCTCGGCTAGAAGGTCGGGCGCCTCTGACGGGAGGAAGTGCCCGCCTTTGGGCATAATCTGCCAGCGTTTCAAATTGCTATGACGCGCGACAAGCGCCTTGGGGAGCAATGCGAGTTCCTTCGGCGCGACGGCCACACCGGTGGGAACGGGAATCATGGGCGAGCGCTCGTTCAAGAGCGGCCAGTTCATGCCGAGCCCTGCGGCGCCTGAAAAATGCTCTTTGTAAATACGCATCGACGATCCGATCGTATTGGTCAGCCAATACAAAGAGGCGATGGTGCAGAGAAAATCGCGGCCCTGATAGGCGATGATGTCGCCGCCGCAATCGCTCCAGGCGCGCCGGCGCTCCCAAATCCAGGCTGCGGTTCCCACCGGAGAGTCCGCGAGCGCGTAGGCCAGGGTTTGCGGGTCGGAACTCTGGACTGTGACATGGCTGGTGATCATCGGCAGCGCTTCGAGATTGCGCGCCAGCATCCATTGTTCGTCTTCGGCAAAATCTTGTGGCGCCAAGCTCAAATGATTGACTCCCGGCAACGCCACGAGGGTGAGATGAATGCCCAACAGTCGCTCCGGATGCGCATGTCCAAGCTCCGCTGTGATCAAGGATCCCCAATCGCCGCCGGCGGCCGCGAAGCGATCATAGCCGAGTGCCTCGCACATCAGCCGCACCCAAAGCTTCGCGATCGCGCGCACATTCAGTCCTGTTGTTTGCAACGGCGATGAAAACGTCACGCCGGGCAAAGATGGAACCACGATGTCGAACGCCGGGCCATCTTTGCTGGCGGACAGATTTTTGATCACGCCTTCCCAGTCCCAAAACGTCCACGGCCAGCCATGGGTCAGCAATAGCGGGATGGAATTAGGGCGGCCGCTTTTTATGTGAATGAAGTGAATGGGAACGCCATCAATGTTCACTTTGAATTGCGGTAGCGCGTTCATTGCCGTTTCGTGCTTGCGCCAATCGTACTCGTCCGCCCAATAGGCGGCCAGGGACCGCAGCCATTCTTGCTCGACGCCGTAGCGCCAGTCTTCGTTGCCGAAATCGCCGGGCCACGACGTTGCTTTCAATCGCTTCTGCATTTCAACGAGGCGCGCGTCCGGAATCTCGATCTTGAACGGCTCTGGCGTCATGGCAGTTTTCTTCCCGGAAACGACGAGGTTGGCGCAGCCTGCGAAGGTTAAGCCAAACATACAGTGCGCTAAAATCCGCGACGGCGTCGAATTCTTCAAGCCTTGTTGCGCTGCAGCGTACGCCTACAGACGAAACGCTTGCGAACTTCCCACTAAACACGCGGCTGCATTGATGGTATGGTCACCGCTCCATAGGGAGAGAGGCGCTCATACACCGCGCCTTCAGATGGAGAACGTGATGACCAGAAAGGCGCGCGACCTCGTCACTGCATCCCGCGTTAAAGGCGCCGTCGTGTACAATGCGACGGGGGATTGCATTGGCCGCATTCAGGATTTGTCGATCGACAAAATTTCCGGACAAGTTCAGCACGCGCTCGTCGCGTTCGGCGGTATGCTCGGTTTGAGCAATCGCTTTCACACGGTGCCGTGGTCACTGCTGCATTACGATGTGGCGATGAACGGCTACATTGTGCCGCTGGACCGTACCGAGATCGAAGCTACCCCGGTCTACAAACACCACGATCTGCCCGCCTTCGGCGCGCATGTCGGTGGCCCAGCTCCAGCACACGCTTAAACCCCTCAGCGGGCTGGCGCGCGTTACGGCGCCAGAATCGCCCACATCGCGTTGCCGACTGCGTACCCATAATAGTCGCCGGTGATGATAGGCGTGACCGTTTTGGCGGTTGGAGATCTGTCCGTTAAGACCCGGGTTGGCGGCACGGGGAAGTCGTTGCGTTTTAACAGTACGGACAGTGTTGGCGCCGTTGCCGTCCAACTCACGACATGAACGACTTTCTTTTGCGGGTTGGTCGCATTTAGCCGTACAGTGGCCAGGTAATTCGGCGTTGCGTAATTCGTAACAGCCGCGATTTTGATGTTTGTTGGGACCAGCCCGAAACGGCCACGGGCAATCTTTTTCGGCGCGTTTTCCATGTTGGGCGTCGCCGCCTTCATCTTGGCGATGGCGCCGGCAATTTGCGCCTGAGTTGACGATTTTGACACCACGCCTTCGATCGGAATCACGGAGACAAGGCGGCCCGTTTCATCCGTATAGGATGCGTAGTCGTCAAACAGCCCAGGATTGTTCCGCACGATGCCAAACAGGTTTGTGAAGTCGGAAGGCTTGCCGTTAAAGCGCCCCGCAGTACTGGACACGTAAACGTCCCACGGCGCGATAGGCACCATCCCGAAAGCGTAGGATGAGGCGATGCTGCGTTGATTGAGCCAAACATCGTCGCTCGCCATGGTCACGGCATTGACTGTCGGCCGCGCACTATACGCCTTGCCCACGCGCCGAAATTCCTGGCCGGCATTGTCGCGGTCAACATAGAGTTCAGACACCATGAAGTTAAAGTGCTTCATGTAGCGCGCTTCATCCGGTAATTGCTCGTTCGTGAGATTTCCGGAAAAAATCAGTTTGGCGCCCGGATTTTTTGTTTTCAGATAAGCTGCGGCCGCAGCATGCAGCCAATCATGATATTCCTCGACCGACGCGCGCTGGAATTCGGAATAGGCGTTGCTGATCGGTGTTGAAGTCGCTTTCCTTACATCGAACGCCGTGACGTTCGTTACGCCCATGTCCGACAATTTCGCAGGGGAGTATTTTTTAGAAAGATACGTCCGGAATTTGCTGACGCTATCGGGCGCATAACAGCCTTTCGGTAGTGTGCTCGCGTTCTGCACCGGGTCATCCTGTTGGAAGGTGGTGCAGCCGGAGTCGATCAGCCTTTTTACTTCGCCCAATTGGTACGCGCGCCAAGCCGTGCTGTTGATGTCTGGCCGGCGGGCGCCGATGTTTACGTCCATTTGCAGGCCGCCATAGCCCCCGTTTGCAGACAGGCAGGCCATGGAATCGGCTTTGGGATCTTTCGCAGGCACCCAGAACGGCACCGTGCATTGCATCGGGACGCGGGTGGGGGCGAGATCACTCACAAGCTTTCCGTCCGCATAGGACCATAAGATTCTGTTGGACTGAAATGAGCGGAAAGATTCCGTCCAACCCGGGCGGCGGAAGCGGGCGGAAAATGGTGTGTCGCTCCGGCGCAAATAGGTGAAGCTTGTGGGCGCCTTTATCAGCGGCCGTGGCGCCTGCAGCACTTTCTGAAGCTGCGCAGCTGCCGCTTTGTCTTGCGCTTCCTTTAGGCGCGCTGCGCCGGCAGCCGCGCCGCCGGCGTTTGCCGCAGAGCTCCAAAGGACACCGCTCAGCATGACGGCGCCAATAAGCAAGCCCCCCATCGCGAGAATTTTCCCTGGAGATTTGTCCAAGCTGCGCAGCTGCGCTGACATGCAATTTCTACGCACTCTGCATCCCCATGGGCCAACGAAGTTCCGGCCTATCGAACATCTAGCTGTTCGATCAAGATTTTTTGAAAGTCGGGCTTAACGGCGAGTGAATGTGCAAGTTATTGCCGCTCGGCGGTCGTCACGAAGCTGTCGATGACCTTTTTCACGCCCGCCTTTTCGAAAGCGACGGTGAGCTTATTGCCTTCGACGGTCTCGATGCGGCCATAGCCGAATTTTTGATGGAAAACGCGCAAGCCCATTTGGAATTTGGATTCATCGGCCGTCGATGACACCACCAGTGCCCGCCCTTCGATTAAAGGCGGACGCGAAGGGCCGCGCTGTTCGCGCGCGGCTTGCGCCCGGCGCCAGCCGGGACTGTCATAGGTGGAGCCGAAATTCCCGGCATTGTCATAGACGCTGGCCCGGTCGCCGAAGGACGATACCGGCGCATAGCCCGTGTCGGATTCGGCCTCGACATGCTTGTGCGGCAATTCATCGACAAAGCGCGACGGCAGCACCGATTGCCAGCGTCCGTAGATTTGCCGGTTGGCGGTGAAAGTGATGATCGCTTTTTCCCGCGCCCGCGTGATGCCGACATAGGCGAGCCGTCGTTCTTCTTCGAGCGCCGAATTGCCTTTCTCATCGAGCGAGCGCTGTGAGGGAAACACGGTCTCTTCCCATCCCGGCAAAAACACCATCGGCCATTCCAGGCCCTTGGCAGAGTGCAGAGTCAGGATTTGCACCTGATCGTCATCGCCGCTGCGATCGACGTCGAGCACCAGTTCAACGTGTTCAAGATACGCGTTCAGGCTGTCGAACTGCGCCATCGCGTTGATGAGTTCCTTAAGGTTTTCAAGACGCGTCGCCGCCTGAGGACTTTTGTCCGCGCGCAGCATGTCGGTATAGCCACTTTCTTCCAGAATCTGTTCCATCAGATCGGTGTGCTTGGTGACCAAGCTCTGCGCGCGCCAGCGCTCCAGATCGTTCAGGAACGCCGCGAGTCCGGTGCGCGCCTGGCCACGGATTTCATCCGTGCCCGCCAGAAGCTGCGCCGTTTTCACCAGCGACAGATTTTGGCCGCGCGCTGCGATGGAAAGCTTCTGTACGCTGCTGTCGCCGATGCCGCGCTTTGGCTGATTGACGACGCGCTCGAACGCCAGATCGTCATCCTCGGAGCGGATCAGACGTAAATAGGCATGGGCGTCGCGGATTTCCGCGCGCTCGAAAAAGCGCGGGCCGCCGATGACGCGATAGGGCAAACCCAGCATGATGAAACGTTCTTCAAACGCTCGCATCTGCCAGGACGCGCGCACCAGAACAGCGCACTGCGAATAAGGCCGTCCGCGCGCGCGCCATGTTTCAATTTCGTCGCCGACAAAGCGGGCTTCGGCTTCGCCGTCCCAGAGGCCGCGCACGCGCACCAATTCGCCGCCAGTTTCTTCGGTCCAGAGGGTCTTGCCCAGGCGCGTCGTATTGGATTCGATCAGGCCGGAGGCGGCCGCCAGAATATGTTCGGTGGAGCGATAATTGCGTTCGAGCCGAATCACCTTCGCGCCCGGAAAGTCCTTCTCAAAGCGTAGGATGTTGTCCACTTCTGCGCCGCGCCAGCCATAGATCGATTGGTCATCGTCGCCGACCACGCACAAATTTTTGTGCGCCTGGGCCAGCAGCCGTAGCCACAAATATTGGGCCACGTTGGTGTCCTGATATTCGTCGACCAGGATGTAGCGGAACTTGTCCTGATATTGCTGCAACAGATCCGGGTGCTTTTGAAAAATCTTGATGTTGTGCACCAGAAGGTCGCCAAAATCGCAGGCGTTCAAAACCTTCAGGCGATCCTGGTACGTTGCATACAATTCGGCGCCGCGCCCTTCGGCGAAGGCATAGGCGTCGCGCGGCGTAATTTGTTCCGGCCCCATCGCGCGGTTTTTCCAACCGTCGATCAGCGCCTGCAAAAAGCGCGGCGTCCAGCGTTTGACGTCGATATTCGCGGCCTCGATGACCTGCTTCAGCAGTCGCTGCTGATCGTCGTCGTCTAGGATGGTGAAGTTCGATTTCAGCCCGACCAGTTCAGCGTGACGGCGCAGAATTTGCGCGGCGACGGAATGGAAGGTGCCGAGCCATGGCAGGGGTTCGGCAAATTCACCCAGGAGTGCGGCGGCGCGCTCGCGCATTTCCCGTGATGCTTTGTTGGTGAAGGTAACGACAAGAACCGCCCAGGGCTTGGTTTTGCCGGTGGCCAGCAAATGCGCGACGCGCGCGGTCAGTACACGCGTCTTGCCGGTGCCGGCGCCGGACAGCACCAGCACCGGACCGTCCGTGGTTTCTACCGCCAGACGCTGTTCTGGGTTCAGTCCGTCGAGATAGGTGGCCCGGATGGCCGGCCGCGCACGAGCGCGCTCGGAGATTGGGATGTTTTCGGCCATCGATTCGCTGGAAGTCATATGGCTCTCTAGCACAAAAATGGAACGAAAAAGGGCGATCGACGCGCGCTTGGCGCCTTTAGATCGCTCCGCTGGGGAACCTGGTTTCTGTCCTGGCGTTAATATTTCCGGGATGGAAACGGAGAGAAAAAATGCGAATTTTACTGGCGCTTAGCGCAGTCGCAGCCCTCGGTGTTGCTGCTTGCGGCACGACAAAGGAAACCACGGTTGTGGTTCCGCCCGATCAAAAGACAACGGTTGTGGCGCCCGGCAATGATCAGACAGTTACAACAAATCCTGACGGATCGACCGTCGTGACCAACTCGGATGGCTCGCAGGTTGTCGTTCCCGCGAAGTAACAGCGCCATCTACTGCTAACTTATCGCTCTTTCAAAGCGAACAATCGGCAAGCAGACGCAAGAGGTCGCTCGCCGCGTTCCCGGTCAATCTCGGCCAAGAGGGCGGTGAGCGATTTTTTGCGCGCCGATGCGATATGCTCCAGCACAAGCCAAAATTCCGGCTCGAGCGCTAAGCTCGTTCTATGGCGGTCAAGCGTAATGGATCGCTTTTGCAAAAGTACGTCGCCCATGGGTCACCATATTGGGTGTTTGGGCGCACGATTTACTTTTGTACGCTTGAAAGCTTCGGCTTCTTCGCCCAATGCGCGGAGAATGTTGGGCCGGTGCTGATCTAGATTCGGTGCGGGTGGGCGTTGAGCTGAATCGGGATAACCGGAAATCTTGATCGGGTTGCCGCAAACTTTCAGCTCGCCCATTTCGGGATCTTGCAGCGTGGCGATCATATTGCGTGCAGCAACTTGCGGATTTTCCGCCGCTTGCGGCATGTGATTGATTGGTGCGGCCGGAACGCCGGCCGAAACGAAACGCGCGACCCATTCTTGTGCGCTGTGCGTGTTTAACGCCGTTTCCATTTCAACTTTCAGCGCCAGATGGTTTTCCAGCCGTGCGTTGACAGAACAAAAGCGCGGGTCGCTTTTCCATTGCGGCTGACCCACAGCATCCGCGAGCACGCCGAAAAGGTGATCGTTCGCCGCGCCGATCACCAGCCAGTCGTCTTTCGCCTTGAAAGCGTCGAAGGGCGTGATGGATGGATGGCGCGAGCCCAGCGCGTGAGGCACTTCTCCCGACGACAGATACCGCACCAGACCATTTTCCAAGAGCGCAATCATACAATCCAACATACCAATATCGACCTGGCGGCCTTCGCCTGTTTTGGCGCGCTCGGTCAGCGCCGCGCAAATTCCAATGGTTGCGAACAGACCCGCGCCCAAATCGCCGATCGAGACGCCGAGACGCGTCGGCGGGCCGCCTTCTGGGCCATTCAGGCTCATCAGGCCGCTCAGCGCCTGCACGACGAGATCGTAAGCGGGCAGGCTTTTATATGGACCGGTTTGGCCAAAGCCGGAAATCGAGCAATAGATCAGACCCGGATATTTGGCGTGCGCGCTGTCCCAGCCATAGCCCAGGCGC
>JBEVJO010000008.1:0-4524 GCA_040510175.1 Caulobacterales bacterium | reverse complement strand
CCCGCAGTCTTCCAACGGTTACTCAGGTCGCTAGAAGTATTCTTGATAAAAGAGGCAAGCATGGAAATTCTTACAGTCAATCCGCCGCCCACCAGTAATCGTCACCTGATCCGTTGGGTCGAGAAGACGGCGGCGCTGTGCGAGCCTGCTCGGATTTACTGGGTGGATGGTTCGCCGGAGGAGAATACGCGTCTTTGTGCTGAGTTAGTGGAGGCCGGCACCTTTACGAAGCTTGATCCCGTGAAATGGCCGGGCTGCTTCTATGCTCGTTCTTCTCCGAACGATGTTGCGCGCGTGGAAGACCGGACCTTTATCTGCTCGCTCAGCAAGGACGCTGCGGGTCCCACCAATAACTGGGAAGACCCGTTTGTCATGCGTCGCAAGCTGAAGACCCTCTTCAAGGGCTGCATGCGCGGCCGCACCATGTATGTTGTGCCGTTCAGCATGGGGCCGCTGGGTTCGAAGATCTCCGCTCTGGGCGTTGAGATCACAGACAGCGCCTATGTCGCAATTTCGATGCGCGTGATGACCCGTATGGGCAAAGGCGCGCTGGATGAGCTTGGCGAAGACGGTTTCTTCGTTCCCGCCGTGCATTCGGTCGGCCTGCCTTTGGAGGCCGGTCAGCAGGACGTCGCTTGGCCGTGCAACACAACCAAATACATCGTCCATTTTCCAGAGAGCCGCGAAATCTGGTCGTTCGGCTCCGGCTATGGCGGCAACGCGCTTCTGGGCAAGAAATGCTACGCGTTGCGCATCGCATCGGTGATGGCGCGCGATGAGGGGTGGCTGGCCGAGCACATGCTCATCTTGAAGCTGACCTCGCCATCGAACGAAGTGCAATATGTTACGGCGGCGTTCCCATCCGCCTGCGGCAAGACCAATCTGGCGATGCTTCAGCCGACGATCCCAGGCTGGAAAGCGGAAACGATTGGCGACGACATCGCCTGGATGCGTTTCGGCGAAGACGGCCGTCTGTATGCGATCAATCCCGAATACGGTTTCTTCGGCGTTGCGCCAGGCACCTCGGAAGTCACCAACCGCAATGCGCTGCATTCGATGGACGCCAACACCGTCTTCACCAACGTGGCGTTGACGGACGATGGCGATGTCTGGTGGGAAGGTCTCAGCGATACGCCGCCGGCGAACCTCACGGATTGGAAGGGCCGCCCGTGGACTCCTGAATCCGGCGAACCGGCCGCGCATCCGAATGCGCGCTTTGCCTGCCCCGCCGGTCAATGCCCGATTATCGCCCCGGAATGGGAAGATCCAAAGGGTGTGCCCATTTCCGCCATTCTATTCGGCGGCCGCCGTGCTAGCGCAGTGCCGCTTGTCACCGAAGCGTTCGATTGGGCGCATGGCGTATTCCTCGCCTCAAACGTCGCCTCCGAAGGCACCGCCGCGGCCGAAAACAAGGTCGGCGAATTGCGCCGCGACCCGTTCGCGATGCTGCCGTTCTGCGGCTACAATATGGGCGACTACTTCAACCATTGGCTGAAGGTCGGCGCCAAAGCGGACGCATCCAAGCTGCCGAAGATTTTCTTCGTGAACTGGTTCCGCAAAGACGAACGCGGCAAGTTCGTGTGGCCGGGCTTCGGCGACAACAGCCGCGTGCTGAAGTGGATTTGCGAGCGCGTGAGCGGCACGGCGGAAGCGGTGGATTCGCCGATCGGCCGTCTGCCGACCAAGCAAGCGCTCGACATCTCCGGCCTGACCATCACCGACGCGCAGCTCGATTTGCTGCTGAGCGTCGATCAGGATGTTTGGCGCGAAGAGGCGAGCCTCATTCCGGCTGCCTACGACAAATTCGGCGCCCGCTTGCCGCAGGCGCTGTGGGATCAATATGACGCGCTGTTGCGGCGTTTGGGTGTGGCGTCTCAAGCGCGTCCAGCAGCAGTGGCGGCGGCGCGCTGAGTTAGAGTTCAGCTTCAAGACAACCAAACGGCCCGCAGCGATGCGGGCCGTTTTTGTTTTTGGCGTTCCGCGCGAGCGGAGGGGTGGTTCGGCGATTTCCGGCGGCGCTATCCGAAGCGGTTTTTGCGCGATTTCGGCGTTCCAATTTTATCTTTACGATCTAATAAATAAGTTTGTACTTATTATTTTGATATGAAAGATATACAGGAAATCCTTCGCGCTTTGGCCGACCCTACGCGCCTGGCGGTGTTCGAAGCGGTTGCTGCGGCGGAAGAGATCAGCGTAAGCGCGCTTGTGGCGCCGGGCGGTGTGTCTCAGCCGGCCATTTCACAGCATTTGAAATGCTTGCGCGACGCCGGACTGGTGATTGAGCGCCGGGACGGGCGTCTCGCGCTTTATCGCGCTCTGCCCGAGGGGCTTGAGAGCCTGTATTCGTGGCTCAACCATTACGTGAAGTCGCCGGAAAGACCAAAAAAGATCCGAACGAATGCCCGCCGCCGCGCGCCCTAAGCGCCGTTATTGTCGTTCAGAACCGGCGGTGGGGCGCATTCTTCAGGCGTTAGCAGGAGCTTTTGATCGCGCAGCCAGAGGCCGAAATCGCCGCGCGCGGTCAGCATCGCGACGGGCGCGGCAGCGATCATGCCGCCCAGGATCGGCGCCGATGGGCTGAGGCGATCCAGCGAGTGAATGAGGCCGGCGGTAAGGCCGATGCCGAGTGCGCTTTGCCAGCCAAAATAGGCGGCTGCTTCCTTCGCCGGAAGGCTGTCGGCATCGCGTCTTTGCGTGGTCCAGCCATTGTCGCGGCCGATCATGATCGAAAGAACGGCTGCGGTTTGCGACACCATCATGGCCGGGCCGATCAAAGCGGCGACCAAAATTTCGGTGATGGCGCCGCCGATCAATGCCGCTGCGCCGCCGAACTTTTCGCGCATCTCCTTGCGCGAGAGAATGTAGAGGCAGCCGAAAATCTTCGGTCCCAGCAGCATCGTCGCCATCAATAGCGGCGCCGATACAACCTTGATGAGGAAGTCGGGCGAGGACCAATCCATGTCGGCGTGCCAATTGCCGATGCCGCCCACCACGCGCAACACCAGATAGCCGACAAACATCGGCGAGGCGACGTAGAGCATGCAATTTAGCACCAGCTGGGCGCGTTGAATCCAATGCAAACCCGGCGCTGTAAAGAAGCGCAAATTCTGCAGATTGCCTTGGCACCAGCGGCGGTCGCGATCCATGAATTCGACCAAAGTGGGTGGGCATTCCTCATAGGATCCGGGCATCGCCGGGGCCATCCGCACCGAATAACCGGCGCGGCGCATCAGGATCGCCTCGACCGCATCATGGCTTAAAATGCGGCCTTCGCGCTGCGTGTCGCCGCTTTGCGGTAGGCCCGCATGCGCCGCGAACGCGCGGGTGCGGAACAGCGCATTATGGCCCCAATAAAGGCCCTCTTCGCCATTCCAGAACGACAATCCGGCCCAGGCCACGGGGCTGTAAACGCCGACGCCGAATTGCAGATAACGGCCGAACAAAGTGCGGCGCTTTACGATGGTCGGCAAGGTTTGCAACAGGCCGATTTCGCTGCGCCGCTCCATCACGCCGACCAAATGGGCCAACGCATCGCCGCTCATGATGCTGTCGGCGTCGAGGATCGCAGCCTGCTCATAGGCGCCGCCGAACCGGCGCACCCAGTCCGCGATATTGCCCGGCTTGCGTTCGTGATTGTTGCGGCGGCGGCGGTAAAAACACTGAACCGGGCTCTGCGCTTTCAATTGCGCAAACGCCATTTCTTCCTGCGCGGCGATGCCTGCGTCGGTCGTGTCGCTCAGCAGAAATATGTCGAAGCACGCTTGAAGTCCGCCTGCGTCCAGCGATTTCGCTACGGAAAGAAGGCGGTCGCATACAGCTGCCGCATCTTCATTGTAGATCGGCATCAAGATCGCGGTGCGCGTCGAAGGCGTCGGCGGCGGCGCCTTCAAATTCATGCCCAGCATGTCCTGCTGGCGCGTCATCAGGATTACGAAGCCGATGAGCGCGTTCACAAACCAAAATGAAAGGCCGAGCAAAAGCGGCGTAAACAGACAAAGCGCGGCCAACTCAATCGGCGTCACGCCATTGCGCAGGAAATCGCCGAGGTTCGCCGCCAAAGCGCAGGCGCATAAAATCGCGGAGCCAACAAACAACAGGCTGCGGCGGAAAATCATGACCGGCTTGGCGCGACGGGAAAGGGGCCCGCTGCGGCCCCAGAACCGCAGGTTTTGCGCGGGCATTGCGAGCGGCGCCGTCTCCGGCAAATCTGCAGCGGCGTCGCGCGAATCCTGGATGTGGCCGCTGCCGTTGCTCATCGAAAACGCCCGGTAAAGCGCACGACCGCGCGGCCTTCGGAAAGGCGCGCCCGGCTCATTAAGGACTCAAGCTTTTGCATGTTCTCGCTCGGCTCTCGCGAATCCGCACTTCCGGAAGATTTACAACGATTTGCGCGCCCCCGCGCAACACCCCGCACCGATTAAGCACAAACGTTCGCGCGGGGCGAGCCTATCCCGCCGCAAAGCGGCTATTTTTTCAGCGCCCGACAAATGCGATGACGCCGATGTCTATGTTTGCGAAACGTTT
>JBEVJO010000007.1:0-2650 GCA_040510175.1 Caulobacterales bacterium | reverse complement strand
TATGTGAAGCAAGGCGAGGGACGGAAATTCCTGATCCTGGACGCGGCGATGAACGATCTCTTGCGTCCGGCGTTGTACGACGCCTTTCACGATATCTGGCCGGTCACCGAACCCGCGAACACGAAGACGGATGTCTATGATGTCGTTGGTCCGATTTGCGAGACCGGCGATACTTTCGCGCAGGGCCGGGTTTTGCCGGAGGCCAAAGAAGGCGATCTCTTCGCCTTCATGACCGCAGGCGCCTATGGCGCGACGATGTCGTCCACCTACAATTCGCGCGAATTGGCGCCGGAAGTGATGGTCCGTGAAGACGTAGCGGCTTTGGCGCGCCGCCGTATGACAGTGGAAGATCAACTGGCGCTGGAATTCATGCCCGACTGGCTCACTTAAGCGCCCTTCGCCTGCAAAACCCAATTTGTTCTTTACCGATCCTTCGGAAAGACGGGCTTAATCTGCGCCTTTATTAAGGCGATTATTGGCGAACCGAGCAACGCCAATCATTGCCAATGTCTTAATGATCCGGCCGCTGATCGATTAGCCGCCGCCGGTCGCGCCAAGGAGCGCGCGCCATGCAAGATGCGTTCAAGCTCGCCGATCCATGGGCGGCCAAAAAGAGCCGGTTGAAATTTAATTTCGACAAGGCGAACGCAATGGTCGTCGATTCCAACTTGCTGAGTCTCGAAGTGTTAAGCAGCATTCTGTCGGGTTTTGGGTTTCGCCATATCGCGCGCTTCCACGACATCCGGCGCGCCGCCGAGCATATAGGATCGCATGGCGCCGAAGTGATTTTCATCGATCCCTATTCGTTCGGTCCCGAAGGCTTTGACTTCGTCAAGGAGACGCGCGCCGGGCGCTTGGGCGCCAGCGCCGCGGCGCCGATCTTCGTCGTGACTGGTCACGCCTTCATGCGCGCCGTCACGGAGATGCGGGACGCCGGCGCCAGTTACATTATCGCAAAGCCATTTTCGCCGACGATCCTGCTGGATCGCATTCTTTGGGTCGCGGCGAACGAAAGCCGGCGCGTGGCCGCAGCGTTTCAGAACGATCGTGCGCCCGGGCAAATGAGCGTGGAAATGTTATGATGGACGACTTGCAACGACAAACCGGCCTAGCGGCCTTTATCGACCGCGCTGACGGCATCGACGCCGAGGAGGCGCTGTCGCGCGCCGATCTGCATCTGGCCGCGATGAAGGACAAGGTGCACAAGAGCCTCGCTGATTCCGTACAGGAAATCGGCGCGTTGATCGGCGATGCCGCGCCGTCCGAGCCCGACATGCGGCGGCTCTATCATCTCTCCGACGGCGTGCTCAGCGTCGCCAGCCTGTACGGCAAGGAAGCGCTCGGCCGCGCCGCCTATTCGCTGTGTGATCTATTGCACGCCTTCGGCAATCAACGATGCTGGAATGCGGCGGCGGTGCGCCTGCATCACGACGCCATGCGGCTGTTGCAAGCAGCGCCGCATCCGTCAGCGGATGATTCCGCCCATCTGTTGCGTGGTCTGGAAAAGGTCGTGGCGGCGTTCGCGCCACAACGGCGCATGGCCGACGCTTAATTACCGTCCGGGGGCGCATCCGGTTCCGCGGCCGCGCTCCTGACGGGCACCAAGCCCCCGCGACCGCCCAGCACTACCGTCGGCGGCGCCTTGCCCGGCGCGCCGGACAGCGCCTGCAACAAGCGCAAATTCATCAACTCGGGATTGCCCTTCAGCATACGCGCCGCGTTGGCCAGACTGCGCAAGGAGGCTTGCTCGTTGCGGGCGCGCTCTAGCGCCGCCTGCCCTTCTTTTTGCGCTTTCCAGATGTCCGCGAAAGCCTGCTTTGCGGGACCGCCCAGCGTCACGTCCCGCAGTTCAACCGCGATGACCATAACGCCAAGCCCCTGCATTGTGGTCTGCACCGCTTCGGCGAAGCCATTGGTCAGCCCGCCGCGATCATTCATCAACGCATCCAAAGAGAGCGCCGCGACGCGCTTGCGCAGTTCGATCTGCACATCTTCGTGGATGCGCCCATAAACGTTCAAAGCGCCGAGCCGGTAGGCGATGGGATCGCTGATCTTGTACCGCGCGATCAAAGTTGCGCGCACCGCCATCATGTCGCTGGTCAGCACTTCCTGACCGCCGATCACCATGGATTGTTCACGCGCGTCATAGAGTTCGATGCGATCGTCGGTGAGCCATGTTGAATAGACGCCCGGCTTCAGCGCTTCGGCGCTGACGCCGTTTCGGATCAGCACCGCGAGCTTGGAATCGTCCACGGCCACGCGCGCGTTTTTGCGCGCCGCCAATACGGGTTTGATGAAGACGGCTATGAGCGCCGCCAAAACGGCGACGACCAAGAAAAAGAAGCCGCCTGATACGCTTTCCGCCACTTTTGCGTCCTTCTAGAAAAAGCCTTCGCTCTCCACAAAGCGCACGCGGGAGCCCGAAGCTCGCAAAGCGTGAACCTGGCCGCCCAAAGGGCCGGAGGGCGAAGGCTTCCATTTGCTACCGAAAGCAGAAGGGATTCGAACCCGGATGACCGAAGCGAATGGAGCCTGCGGGTCGCTACGCTTCCCCGGCCCTCTCCAGCAGTCGGTGGGAATTTATAGACGGAAAAAGACCGCGCTATCCAGCCGCCGTGTCTATCAGGCGAGCTTCTGCGCCCAAACCATA
>JBEVJO010000006.1:0-2725 GCA_040510175.1 Caulobacterales bacterium | reverse complement strand
GGCCAGGGCCGCGTTCGTACAGCCCGACGCTCCTTTGGTGAGCACACACGGGCTCACCGATAAATTGTCCGCGCCGAGTCTCCGAGTCGCGGACGCCACCTGGCTTCTCAATCCTGGCGCTCGCAACCCCGCCGCCGAATTCGCCGACCGGCATATTCCGGGCGCGTTCTTTTTCGACATTGAAGAGGTCAAGGACGAAAAAAGCGCCCTGCCGCACATGTTGCCGCCACCGGAAAAGTTCGCGTCCCGGATGCGCAAACTCGGCGTCGGCGACAACGATCTGGTCGTTGTTTACGCACACGGCGCCTTGATGGCCGCAGCGCGCGTCTGGTGGACGTTCCGCGTGATGGGGCACGCCAATGTCGCGGTGCTTGATGGCGGTTTCGAAAAGTGGCTGGCTGAAGGCCGTCCCACCGAAAGCGGCCTCAAAGATTTTCCACGCAGCCATTTCAAAACATTGCCGCGCCAAGATTTGTTGGCGAGCGCCGCCGACGTTAAAACCTGGAGCGACGCTGCAAGCCGTCCAGTTCTGGACGCCCGCCCTGCCGGCCGATTCACCGGCGAGGCGCCCGAACCGCGCGCCGGTCTGCGCAGTGGCCATATCCCGCACTCGAAGAACTTACCCGCGCCCAACCTCGTCAACGCAGACGGGACGCTGAAATCGCGCGATGAATTGCTTGCAGCCTTTGCCGGAGCAGGCATTGATCCGAAGTCTCGCTTCGTCGCGACCTGCGGCTCCGGCGTGGCGGCGAGCTTGCTGGCCCTGGCCGGAGCGCGCCTCGGCAATTGGGACGTCTCGGTCTATGACGGCTCATGGTCCGAATGGGGCGCACGCCCTGACCTTCCCGTGGCGACCGGGGCGGCCTAGTCATGGATGAAAGGACGCGCGTTCTGATGACCGGAAGGGATCCCAGCCTCTTTGACGGCGCGGTCAATCCGCCCGTGCATCGCGCGTCCACGATCCTGCTGAAGAAGGTGTCCGATCTGTACGGCGCCGAGGTCCAGACCTATGGCCTCGATGGCATGGCCGTGCACCGCACGCTCGAAAAAGCGCTAATGGAAATCGAGGGCGGCGTTGCCGCGCTATTATTGCCGTCGGGGCTTGCGGCCTGCACGCTGCCTTTTCTGGCTTTGTGCAAGGCCGGCGATCACGCGCTAGTGACGGATTCCGTCTACGGACCAACGCGCCGGTTTTGCGACCGGCTCCTGAAAAACCTAGGCGTCGAGACGACTTACTTCGATCCTCGCATCAGCGCGGACGGCCTGGACGCGCTCATCAAGCCCAACACCAAATTGTTATTCCTCGAATCGCCCGGGTCTTTGACCTTCGAATTCCATGATTGCCGCGCGCTGACTGCTGTCGCGCAGCGCCGCGGCGTCAAGACCGCACTCGACAATACCTGGTCCGCCGGCGTGTTCTTCAAACCGTTCGAGCACGGCGTCGATCTGTCGATTCAGGCGCTGACCAAGTACCAAGGCGGCCACGCCGATTTGCTGCTGGGAGCGATCCTCTCCGCAGAAACAACGATCGCAGGTTTGCTGCGACAAACCTCGAAGGATATCGGCTTCGGCACCAGCGGCGATGACGTCTATCAAGCGCTGCGCGGGCTCCGCACAATGCATCTGCGCTTGGCGCAGCACGACTCCAGCGCGCGCGAAATCGCGGCGTGGATGGAAGCGCGCCCAGAAGTCGCCCAGGTCTTGCACCCGGCTTTGCCCAGCTTTGCAGACCACCACCTATGGAAGCGTGATTTCACCGGCGCCGCAGGCCTCTTCGGCGTGGTTCTGAAACCGTGTGCGCAAGACAAGCTCGCCGCCATGCTCGAGGGCTACAAACATTTTGGCCTGGGCTTTTCGTGGGGCGGCTATGAAAGCCTCGTCATTCCCTGCGATCCACAGATCAAGCGCACCGCACAGCGCTGGAGCGCCGAAGGGCCGCTATTGCGCTATTCCATCGGCTTGGAAACGCCGGCCGATCTGATCGCGGATCTTGAAGCCGGATTTGTGCGGCTGGGCCAATAGCCCTGCAGCCGCGAAGAAAAATGGTCGGGGCGGAGTGATTCGACCACTCGACCCTCTGGTCCCAAACCAGATGCGCTACCAGGCTGCGCTACACCCCGAGGGGCGGTTGTGTAGCCGCCTCCCCCCTCCGGGGCAAGCCTTGCCGGCTATTTTGTCGCCTTTTGACCGCAGCGCAGCGTTTAAGCCGGAAAACGGATATCTTTTAATCCTTAAAGTCACCGGGGCAGGCTTTCAAAAGCGCGAATCCGGCGACACAATCGAACAAATGACATCGAGGCGCGGCTAGCGGCTGAACGCCCGGCTCACGCGGAGCGCACGTTCATGGACATGGCCACCCCGCGCAGCGAGCGCCAATATCGCTATTACGAATTCGTGATGGTGGCGTTTGTCGTCATCCTTGTCTGCTCGAACCTGATCGGACCGGCCAAGGCGGCCCAGATTCACTTGCCGATCCTGGGCGCAGTCACATTCGGCGCCGGCGTGATATTCTTTCCAATCTCCTACATCTTCGGCGACGTGCTCACCGAGGTGTACGGCTATGCGCGCGCCCGCAAAGTGATCTGGTCTGGCTTCGCGGCGCTCTTCTTCGCCGCCATCATGGCGTGGGTCGTGGTGTCGCTGCCGCCGGCGCCGACCTGGCCGAACCAAAAAGTCTACGAAGTTGCCTTCGGCAATACCTGGCGCGTCGTCGGCGCATCCATGA
>JBEVJO010000005.1:0-4231 GCA_040510175.1 Caulobacterales bacterium | reverse complement strand
CAAACTCCGAATATCGCGAAGTCCTAATCCTTCGACTTATCCGCATAAGCGGGCGCCGCGCCCAAACTCTGCGCGTGATAGACGCCGCGTGCGATGGCTCGGGCGAGGCAGTCCGCCGCCAGGCTACCCAGATGTGAGATGGCGAAGGCGCGCGGTTCAGCGAGCGCCTTGGCGCCGGTGCTGAGGACGAACACCACATCGCCGTCATAAGGCGCGTGCACCGGCCGGATCGCCCGCGCCAGTCCGTCCTGCGCCATGATGGCGATCCGCTTCGCCTCGGCTTGGGTTAACGCGGCGTCCGTTGCGATCGTGGCGATGGTCGTGTTCTGGAGAACCGCCGGATTGGCCTTGGCCGCCCCCCAATCCTCTGCGGAAAATGGCTTGAAGCCGCCATCGTCCCATGGCCGGACGCCACCGAACTCGCCGTCGATCTCAAACGGCCACGCCCAGAAGGCGCGGCTATTGGGCATAAGCACCGAGCCAAAGGAATTTACGCAGGCCAAAGCGCCGACAGTCACGCCCTCGGATGAGACGATGCTGGCGCTGCCCTGCCCGCCCTTGAAGCCGCCGGCCTTGGCGCCGAAACCTGCCCCCGCATTGCCCAGTTCAACATCGAGGCTCAGCGCATCAAATGCCTGTTCGCCCAGTCGGCGATACGGCGGCGTGCGCCCCCAGCCTTTGTCACCCTCATTGGCGAGATCATAAAGGATGGCCGCTGGTACAATCGGTGACGGAATTAATGCGGAGGGCGAGGGGCGAAAGCCCCGCCCCTGTTCGGCCAAAGCGGCGACGACGCCATCCGCGGCGGCGAGCCCATAAACCGACCCACCGGAAAGTACGATGGCGTCCACCGCATCGACCAAGGCATCGGGTTGCAGCAAATCGGTTTCGCGGGTGCCGGGTCCGCCGCCCCGAACATCGACGGCAGCGACGGCGCGTTCATCAGGGACGATCACTGTGACGCCGGTCCTGGCGGCGAGGTCGGACGCCGCGCCGACCTTGATGCCCGGAACGTCGGTGATCGCGTTACGCGCGCCGGGTCTGATCAAAGGCTTCGCTCCTATCCGCACGCGTGGGTGCAAATCACTGATCAGCCTAGCAAATCGAGGCGCCCACACCAAGTCTAACGTCCGCAGGCATTGGGCTAGCCCCTGTGCGCCGTAGCGCGATAAGGTTGGACGCCTCCAATCCAGCCAAAGCTTGGGATTCGTCCATGAAGCGGTTCGCCGCCCTCGCATTCGTTTTGACCCTCAGCGCCTGCGCGTATTCGGCGTTCAAGGAACCGGCGGTCACCGATGCGCCGCGCGCCTGGCGGCTAAAGGGGCACGCCATGGTGGCGGCAGCCGACCCGCGCGCGGTCGATGCCGGCCTCGAGATTCTGAGAGCCGGCGGCTCGGCGGTCGACGCCGCGATCGCCACTGAATTGGTGCTTGGGCTGGTCGAGCCGCAAAGCTCCGGCTTGGGCGGCGGCGGCTTCATGATGTCCTACGATTTTGAATCCAAAGCGCTGGACCTTTTCGACGGACGGGAAACGGCGCCCGGCGGCGCGTCCGCTGCCATGTTTGTGGGCGAAGACGGCAAGCCGCTAGACTTTGCTTCAGCGGCGCATAGCGGGCTGTCGGTCGGATCGCCCGGACTCGTGCCGATGTTCTGGATGGCGCATCAGCAAGAAGGCAAGCTGCCCTGGGCGAAATTGTTCGAGCCCGCGATCAAGCTCGCCGAGGACGGTTTCGCCGTGTCGCCGCGCCTGACCATGCTGCTTGACACAAGCAAGAAACGCGGCCGCCTGGCGCTATTCGAACCCGCGAAATCCTATTTCTATGATGCGAAAGGCAATGCGCGTCAGCCCGGCTACATCCTCAAGAATCTTGCTTATGCGGCGACGCTGCGCGCCATCGCCGATCAAGGCCCCAAAGCATTGCAGGAGGGCTCCATCGCCGCGCGCATCGTCAAAACCGTACAAGACGACAAACGCCCCGGGACATTGGCCTTGAGCGATTTGCGCGATTACAAACCCGTCAAACGCACGCCGCTTTGCCTGGAGTATCGCGCCTATAATGTGTGTTCCACGCCGCCGCCCGGCGGTGGGATTGGCGTTTTGTCCGCGCTCGGCATGCTTGCGCATCAACCGAAAATAGCCGGCGGCGTAAACGATCCAAATGCGCTCGGACTATTCATCGATTCCAGCCGCCTCGCTTATGCCGACCGCGATTATTATGTCGCGGATCCGGAAGCGGTCAGCGTCCCATCGAAAGGCCTGTTGAACCCGCAATATCTGAAGGTACGCGCCAAATTGGTTCAGGTCGGCAAAAAGCTCGCGGCCGCCGGACCGGGCGATCCTTCGAAGTTCTCCGGCGAACAATCGCTGTTCGGCAAATGGGCCGGCGACAAAACCGACGAAGTGCCGGGCACCACGCATTTGTCCATAGTCGACGAAAATGGCGATGCGGTTGCGCTAACCGCCACGGTGGAAGCCGCCTTCGGCAATCAGCGCATGACCGATGGGTTCGTACTGAACAACCAGCTGACCGACTTCGCCACCGCGCCTAGCCTCGACGGGCGGCCGTTCGCCAACGCGCCGGCGCCGTTCAAGCGGCCGCGCTCCTCCATGGCGCCCACCATCATCTTCGACAAAAGCGGCGAATTCTACGCGGCGACCGGATCGCCCGGCGGCAACGCCATCATCGCCTACACTTTGAAAACCATTGTCGGGATGATCGATTGGGGGCTGACGCCGCAAGAGGCCGTAGCCTTGCCGAACATCATCGCCCGGCAAGGCGCGGTGCGCATCGAACTCGCCAAAACAGCGCCGCAGGCCGTCGATGACCTCAAAAAACGCGGCTATGCGATTGCCGATTTCGCCGGGGAGACTTCCGGCCTGCACATCGTGCGCGCCGGCCCTACCGGTCTGGAAGGCGGCGCCGACCCTCGTCGTGAAGGCGCGGCGAAGGGCTATTAACCGAGCGGATATTCGGCTTCGACGCGATAAAGGCTCGGCGCATTTCTGCGCACCACGCTGGAATAAAGACCGAACCAAGTGGCGCGCCACGGCTCGGATTCGAACAGCGCGCAGTTCTTTTCAAACCGCATGACCCGGTCGAGCGTCGCTGCAGACGACAAATAGGCCAGCGTCACATGCGGGGTGAAGGCGCGCGGTTCAGGTTTGAGGCCCGCCCGCCGGCAGGCGCGTTCACATTTGGCGGCGAGATCGGTCAGCGCATCCGATTTCTTGACGCCGATCCACAGCGCATGCGGGTCGGCGCCGCCAAAATGCCCCGCGCCCTGCAGCTGGACGTCGAAACCCTTCACGGTGATTTCCGACAGAGAAGCGTCCAGATCGTCCGCCAATCGTTCGTCGATCTCGCCGGCGAAGCGCAAAGTTATGTGAAAGCTCTCGATCGGCCGCCACGCGGCGCCCGGTACACCCCGTTGAAATCGCGTCAAATCCTGACCAATTTCCTCCGGCACCGGCAAAGCGGCGAACAAACGAAGGGTCATCGCCCGATCCCATTCCGCGCCGCATCAATGCACGCGACTTAAGCCCCTCCGAACGCCTTAGATTAACACATTGATAACCTTTGCCTTCAACCGAAAAAATGCGCGGCGGGACGCGCGGCGCTCCCTTGCGAAACAATCGGAACAATACGATATTCAACGGGCGTCCGCTTTGGACGGTTTGCCTGTGGATAGACAATGAACGAGTTTGAACGAGCTGCCGCTACCCGATCGATACCGGTGGGTCGCGCAGACATGGCTGTCGATGCGGGCCTGCGCAGCTTCATGCTCGGGGTCTACAACAAGCTGGCGCTGGGGTTGGTTTTGTCAGCAACGCTTGCTTACGCCGCGGCGTACTTCCCGCCTCTGCGTGATCTGATTTTCGGCACCCCTCTTTATTACGTCGTCGCGTTTTCGCCGATCGTGATCCTGCTGGTGGCGTCATTCGCCATGAAAAACCCGTCGCCAACAGGCGCGGGCGCCCTTTACTGGTCGATCGTGACGCTTATGGGCCTCGGCCTCGGCGTGATCTTCCTGGTGTATACGGGCGTGTCCGTCGCGAAGACCTTCTTCATCACGGCCGCAGCCTTCGGTGCTCTGAGCCTCTGGGGCTATACGACGAAAAAAGATCTCAGCGGCATGGGCAGCTTTTTGATCAGGGGTCTGTTCGGCCTGATCATCGCGTCCATCGTGAACATCTTCTTGAAGTCGACCGCGATGGAATGGGCGATTTCCT
>JBEVJO010000004.1:0-2662 GCA_040510175.1 Caulobacterales bacterium | reverse complement strand
CATGATCTGGGCGCTGGCGAAGTGGCGTCCGGAGATTCCCAAATCCGATCTGCCGCATGAATCGCTGCATCACGCCATTGGCGCCGGCCTGCGTTATGTCAGCCTGTCGCCCGCCATCAATTCGGTGCTGATCCGCAGCGTCTTGTTCGGCTTTGGCGCCGCCGGCATTTGGGCCTTGATGCCCCTTATTGCGCACGATCTGCTCAAAGGCGGTCCGATGATTTACGGCATTGTGTTCGGCGCGTTCGGCGCCGGCGCAATGGGCGGCGCGCTCATAACCGCGCGCTTGCGCGCGCGGTTCCGCAGCGACGTGATCGTCAATTACAGCGTCGCCGCGTTCGCGACCGGCGCCATCATCGCGGGATTCAGCCACTGGATTATGCTCACCGCGATCGGCACCTTCATGGCGGGCGTGGCCTGGGTGCTGGCTTTGTCGACCTTCAACGTAGCGGTGCAGATGTCGTCGCCGCGCTGGGTCGCCGGACGCTCGATCTCAATTTATCAAATGGCGGTGTTCAGCGGCCTCGCGATAGGGTCCGCTTTTTGGGGCTTTGTCGGCAACACAGTCGGTCTGCCGGGGGCGCTTTGCCTTTCTGGCCTGTTCCTGTTGTCGAGCCTCGGCGCTGCGCTGAAATTCAAAATGCCGTCGCTTGAGGGCGCCGCGCTTGATCCGTGGACGCGCCGGCAGATGAGCGATCCTGTATTAGAACTTACGCCGCGCAGCGGTCCCATCGCGGTCACGATCGAATACATCGTCGACGCCGACAACGCGCACGACTTCGTCGTGGCGATGCAAGAGATGGGACGCATTCGCCAACGCGACGGCGCCCGGCGCTGGACGCTCACCCAAGACATCGACAATCCCGAACTCTGGACCGAGCAATATCGCAGCCCGACCTGGCTCGACCATTTGCACCGGCAGACGCGGCCGACAGTCGCTGACGAATCCGCCCGCGCGCATGCCCTGAGCTTTCACAAAGGCGAAACCGCACCGGTGGTGCATCGGATGATCGAGCGCCCGTCCGCAGACGTGTTCCGCGAAAGCACCATGGCGCGCGCCGACGCCTTCGACGGCCACGGACCGCAGCACTAACCAGAACGCAAGCTCTGGTCTTTTCCTCTTTTGGTTGTATTGTTGTAAAAAAACAATCAAAAGGGGTGGGCGCAAATGCGCGGCTTTTTACTGCTCGCTTTATCGCTCGCGTTTCTTAGCCAGGGCTGCGGCGAAGCCCCGACCCGGTTTGGCGATATCGATCAAGCGCGCGTGCTTAAGGCCGATGCGGAACCGCAAAATTGGCTCACCGCCGGACGCGACGCTGGCAAGACGCATTACTCGCCCTTGGCCCAGATCAATCACGGCAATGTCGCGCGCCTCGGTTTCGCCTGGGCGTTTGAGACCGGAACCAATCGCGCGCTGGAGGCCACGCCGATCGTCGTTGATGGCGTAATGTATGCATCCGGTCCGCTCGGGCGCGTCTGGGCGCTGGACGCGCGCAGCGGCCAACAGATCTGGGCCTTCACACCGGACGTCGACGGCCAGATCAATCGCAAGGCCTGCTGCGATCAGGCCAATCGCGGCGTGGCTGTTTGGCGTGGCAAAGTGTACGCAGCGGCGCTTGATGGCGTTCTTTACGCGCTCGACGCCCGCACCGGCGCCGTGCTTTGGCGCACTGATACGATCATCGACAAAACGCGCGGCTATACAATCACCGGCGCGCCGGAGATCGCCAAGACTAATGTCGTCATCGGCAATGCCGGCGATGAATACGACGTGCGCGGCTATCTCTCCGCCTATGATCTCGACACTGGCGCACTGGCCTGGCGTTTTTTCACCGTGCCGGACCGGGCCGGAAAATTTGAAGACCCGAAGCTCGCCTTCGCCGAAAAAACCTGGAGCGCTAAAGCGCGTCACGATCTCGGCGGCGGGGGTGCGCCCTATGACGCGATTCTTTATGATCCAACGACGAATCTGATCTTTGCCGGTACAGGCAATGCCGGACCTTATCCGCGCGCGGTGCGCGATCCCGGCGGCGGCGACAATCTGTTCGTCTGCTCGATCCTCGCGCTGGACGCCGACACCGGAAAGCTGGTCTGGCATCATCAGCAGACGCCCGCCGATCAATGGGATTTCACCGCGACGCAGCCGATGATCCTCGCCGATTTGCGCATCGCGGGGAAAAAGCGCTCGGTGCTGATGCAGGCGCCCAAGAACGGATTCTTCTATGTCTATGACCGGCGCAGCGGCGAAGTCCTCGCCGCCGACAAATACGCCCGCGTTAATTGGGCTGACCACGTCGATCTCAAGACTGGCCGCCCGGTCGAGACCGCAACGGCAGATTATTCCAAAACGCCAAAACTGGTCTCGCCCGCAATGTATGGCGCGCACAATTGGAACCCGATGGCCTTCAGCGCCAAAACGGGCCTCTTCTATATTCCCGCAATCGACGGCGCTGCGATTCTGTGGACCCCAGGTGGCGCGCATCGGCATCGTCCAGGCCTGTTCAATCCGGGCGCCGTCCCGTTCCTAGCGGATCAGATCAAACACGAGCCGCAAAGTCTGCCGCAGCAGGTGCGCGCCGCGCTGCCAGCGATTGTTCGCGACGCTGACGATCTCCATCAAAAAGCTTAATTAAGCGCTTGGGATCCGATCGAGCGCAAAGTG
>JBEVJO010000003.1:0-4725 GCA_040510175.1 Caulobacterales bacterium | reverse complement strand
GGAGCAGCGGCCGGCGTGCGCGGCGTCTCGACCGGCGGCGCGGCATCGGAAGCAGCATTGGCCGTTTGTGCGCCTTCGATCTCGTCATAAACCGCCACATCCTGGCCCGGCACCGTGGCGCCGCCTGGATCTTCGGGCGCGATTTTCACCGGTCCATCCGCAGTGATGCGCGGCGTGCCGTCACGGCCGCCCTCGCGCACGCCTTGGCGATACGCATTCCAAATCACAGTCGAGACAATCAGCAGAATGCCAAGCGCAATGACGAAGGCCAGCAGCCCCCGACGCGGTTCGTCCTCTTCCTGCGCGTCGAACTCCGCGTCTTGATCGTAATCGGAGGTAAAGCGGCGCGGATATTCCTCGCCGTCATCATCTTCATCGTCGTCGTTGCGATTGCCCATGTCGCGTCTCGCTTTGTGTGACTCTTCAAACGCTTGGACTTACGAATTTCGCATAAATCCAGAGCGAATCAGCCTCCAGCTATCTAACATGAAACATGGTTAACGCATGCCTTCCGGAGCGCATGCTAGCGCACAGTGAAACACACAAATTTCAATAGGTTGGGTCCGCCACAAAAATTTACACGGCGGACGCGCTCAAAATGCAACGAACAGGCACCGCTTAAATCCAGCGCTCCAGATTGAACAACCTGCGATGCTCGTCGAGCGCAAAGGAATCCGTCATCCCGGAGATGTAGTCGCAGACCACACGCGCGCGCTTGTTCATGTCCTGCCCTTTGGCCCGGACTTGCCATTCCGGAGGCAAGGTGTCGGGCTCGGCCAGGAACAGGTCGAACAGCGCCACGACGACCCGCTGGGCCTGGCTCATCATGCGGTTCACTTTGTAATGTCTGTACATTTTCTCGGACAAGAAGGCTCTGAGCGCCTCATCGTGCGTTCGCATACCCTCCGAGAACGCCGCTAGCGGCTTGCCGGCCGCGCGCACCGCCGCCTCCGAATCCGGCCGCGCCTCGGCTAACCGCTTGCGCGTTTCGATCAGTAGATCGTTCATCCAGACGCCGATCAAACGTCGCACCACTTCGGCCAAAAGCCGGGGCTCGCTAATCTTCGGAAAGTCCGACCGGGTTTCGCGCATCGCCCGGGCGACCAGATCAGAGCGCTCGGCGACCTCCTCCAGCGTAAAAAGTCCGGCATGCACGCCGTCATCGATGTCGTGGTTGTTGTAGGCGATGTCGTCGGCCAGAGCCGCCATTTGGGCTTCAAGGCTGGCGAAAGACTGTAAATCAAGGCTGTGGAGGGCGTCATATTCGGTGATGTAGCCCGGCAGCAGCGCGCCATGGCGGGACGGCGGCGCCAAAGGTCCGACCAGCGGGCCATTGGGTTTGACGAGGCCCTCCAGGGTTTCCCAGGTCAGGTTCAGGCCATCGAAGGCCGGATAGCGCTCCTCCAGTTTGGTCACGAGGCGCAGCGCCTGGGCGTTATGGTCAAAGCCGCCATAGGCTTTCATGCGCTCGTTCAAGGCCCGCTCGCCTGCATGGCCGAACGGCGGATGGCCCAGATCGTGGGCCAGCGCGAGTGTTTCGGTGAGGTCTTCGTCCAGCCCCAGCACGCGCGCCCCCGAGCGGGCGATCTGCGCCACTTCCAGCGAGTGGGTCAGCCGGGTTCGGTAGTGGTCGCCCTCATGCGCCACGAAAACCTGGGTTTTCTGCTTCAGGCGGCGAAAAGCGGTGCAATGAATGATCCGGTCCCGGTCCCGCTGATATGGGGTGCGGGTGGCGCTTTCGGGCTCTTTGTGGAGCCGGCCGCGGGATCGCTCTGCAGAAACGGCAAAAATCGCCCTTGCCCCATTCGCCATTCGACCCGCGCCATCCATCATTGGAGTTTAACCCTTTCGATCCGGCCAGGGGATAGTCATATAGGGAGCTGAACCCCTTATGGTTGGATTCGATGACAACGCCTGTAACCCTCACCGAAAACGCCGCCAAGCGCATCCTGCACGTTTTGGCGACTGAAAAGGACGCCCGCCTGTTGCGGCTGGCGGTCAATGGCGGGGGCTGTTCAGGGTTCCAATATGAATTTGGGCTGGTCGCCGCGCCGGAAGCTGACGATTTGATCGTCGAGCGGGATGGCGCCACCCTTGCCGTGGATTCCGCGGCTCTGGACCTGATCGCCGGATCGCAGGTCGATTTCATCGACTCTCTGATCGGCGCATCGTTCCAGGTGCAAAATCCAAACGCCAAAAGCAGCTGCGGCTGCGGCGAGTCGTTTTCGATTTAGCGGAAAAGCGCGCGACGAACGCTTATTGCTTCTTCGTCGCGCCGAAGAACATGCGGTATTCGATGCCCGCGCCCCCGTCCATATCGACCGGACGGAGCTTCATTTCGTCGTCGTAATAGTCGCCGAAATCGTCGAGGCTCTGCGCCAAGTTTTGACCCGTCACCTTGCGGCGTTCGTCCTTGCTGGGTTTTGATGTCGGCACGAATTGGCGCTTCATCACTTGCGGCGCTGGGCTTTTGAATTCGCCGGTCGCGGGCAATTTAACGACAGGCTGGGGATCACGATAGCGCACCGGGCGCGGCGAGGGATCGTAGGCGCCATGAACATCGGCTTCGGATGCATAGCCCTCGTAGGGAATGCCGTCCGACATGCCGTGACCGATATCTTGAGCGGACGCCGCTTGGATCGAAACCAGCGTCAGCGCCGAAGCTGCAAAGGACGCTAAATACATAACTTCCACCCTGGATTACCAAAGTCCGGTCGAAAGCGGCTAAAGTTTATCCGCAAAGCTGACCAAGGTCTAGGCAACGCCTACAAATATGAAAGGTTGCCCGATGCTACTAACGATTGGTTAAAACACCTTCACCTTTCGCTGCGGGATTTTCGGTAAATGCGCATCGCCACCTGGAACGTAAATTCGATTACCGCTCGCCTCGGCGTGGTGGAGCAATGGTTGAAACTCGCCTCGCCGGACGTTGTCTGCCTGCAAGAACTTAAATGCGAAGACGCCAAATTCCCCCGTCAAGTACTTGAAGACCTTGGTTACAATGTGGCCATCCACGGGCAGAAAACCTATAATGGCGTCGCGATCCTTTCCAAGACGCCGCTGGAGGATGTGCGCACCGGACTGCCCGGTGATGCTGACGACAACCAATCACGTTATATCGAAGCAATCATCAGCGGCCCTGCCCCAATTCGGGTCGCATCGATTTATCTGCCGAACGGCAATCCGCTGGGTACGGACAAATTCACCTACAAGATCGGCTGGTTTTCGCGGCTGCACAATCACGCGCGCGAATTGTTAAAACTGGAAGAACCCTTGATCCTGGCCGGAGACTATAATGTCATCCCGCGCGAGGTGGATTGCGTCGATCCGAAAGCCTGGATCAACGACGCTCTGTTCCAACCGGAAAGCCGCGGCGCCTGGCGCGCGCTGCTCAATCTGGGTTTCGCCGACGCCTACATGACTTTGGACGGACGGCCGCATCAATACACCTTCTGGGACTATCAGGCCGGCGCCTGGCCAAAGAATAACGGCATCCGCATCGATCACATGGCGCTGTCGCCACAAGCGGCGGACCGGCTGAAATCCGTACACATCGACCGTGACCCGCGCGGCTGGGAAAAACCGTCCGACCACACGCCTTTGGTGGCCGAATTCGATTTCTGAGATCGCAATCCAGAAATTCGCAGGCGCATACAAATTTTCTTCAGCCTGACGCGCGAGTCTGCTTGCGAAAAGTGACGGATCACCGTCCTTCTTGCATGGCAATAGACATTATCACGATGACCGCGAATCAGCTTCAGCAGACCGGAGCCGGACGGCTCGACGGAATTCAGATGTTGCGCGGCGCGGCGGCGCTGGCCGTGGTGCTTTTCCATTTTTTCATTATCGAAGCGATCTACGACACCGATCAGGGCATGGCCGGTTTCGTTGGTTATGGCCGCGCGGGCGTCGATCTGTTCTTCGTCATTTCGGGCTTCATCATGGTGCATGTGACCCGCAATGCCCCTCCCGGCGAGGCCAGCGCGGGGCAGTTCTTGTTCCGGCGTCTGCAGCGCATCTATCCGCCCTATTGGATCATCACTTTTGGCATGGTCGCGCTGTGGACGATCAGCCACGGCGCTGCCTTTAGTACATTGGTGGCCACACACCGCAATTTTCTCGAAACCTTCCTGCTCTGGCCCGAAGGTCGCGATCCGGTGCTCAATGTCGGCTGGACCTTGGTGCACGAGGTCTATTTCTATTTAATCTTCACGCTCGTGCTTTTTGCGCCCCAGCGCTGGCGCCCAGCGCTTCTCGGCGCTTGGGGAGCGGCGATGACCGCCGTGCATTTCTCGCCGCTCCACGATCTATCCCCTGCGACGGTGCTGATCTCGCATCCCATGAATCTTGAGTTTCTGTTCGGCGCCTGCGTGGCCTGGGCGCGGCCTCATGCGGGCATAAAAAGTCATAAAGCGGCAATGTTCACGGCAGCGCTGTTCCTGATCGGCGCGGTGGTTTATTTCGGCGGCGCGCCCACCGACGCCGAATTCAATCAGTATTGGGCCCGGACGTTGTTGTTCGGACCGCTCGCCGCATGTCTCGTATTCGTGTTTGCTCACCCGCAAACGCCTGTAGCGCCGTTGCTGAAAAGTTTAGGCGATCGCTCCTACGCGCTCTATTTGTTGCATATCCCATTATTTGCTGTTCTCGGCGTGGTTTGGCGCAAGGTGTCCGGCCCCGGCTATTTGGACAATGTTGTTGCGTTTGCAATCATGATCAGCGCCG
>JBEVJO010000002.1:0-4678 GCA_040510175.1 Caulobacterales bacterium | reverse complement strand
CTGACATCGCTATTATGAGCGCTCAAACGAGGCTCGTATGAGCTCTGATATGACTGGGCGTCCGCCATCCCGCTTGCCCTCCCACTTGCGAGGGCACAAAATCACGGCGCCTAGCCAACCCGCCATGTGCGGTTCAAATGACGGTTACCCTGAACGTTGGCGTTAAGGCGAAGCGCCCACCGCCCAATCCGGCTTCAACTATGCGGTTTTGGACACGCGTAACTTGGAAGGTATCGAGCGGGCGAACTCTGACCATCGCGCCCTGTAGTCGCCCTGAGCCAGAGTGAACCAGTCCGATGCAACTTCAGAGCACGTGGTGTATTCGCCGGTTTGCCTCGATCGCTGCGGGTTCGACTTACTTCCGCGCAGTAAAGTTCTGGGTACTTTTGGGGTACTTGAGCCAAGAACGGAAAAGCCAAAATACTAATTCGTCTAAATTTTACAGATTCTTATAAATCCACCCTCTCCGCCAGACAGACCAAATTCCAACAAAATATCAAAATATTACAGCGAATTTTGGCAGTCGGGGTGCCTATTAGTTGTAAACTAATTTGATGGGCGTCCCCGCAAGTACGAAAATCATCGTGCTCATGGCCCATGCACAGCTCCTGCTGCGAGCCATAGATACAAGTTATCTGTCAGGAATTTTCTGGCCTGACTTGCGTGCGTTTGAGCAGTTTCGAAGCAGCTGCAGCGCCGCGGCTTTATTTCGGCATTTTTCAACAAGCGCAGCCGCCCATCACCGGCAAGCCGGTGTCGAAATCATTTATGCAGGCGGCCGGCTTCGCCCATCAGTTTCTGGGACCAGAGGACCGGAATCGCGGTCAGTAGGATCACGACCAGCACCACGACGTTTACTTGATTGAGATGCTGGCCCAGCCGGATTGCGCCAAGAATCCATAACGGCAGGGTGGTTTGTACGCCCGCGGTGAAGGTGGTGACGATTACTTCGTCGAAGGACAGCGCAAACGCCAAAAGCGCGCCGGCGCCGACCGCCGAGGAAATCATCGGCGCCGTGATGCGCCAGAAGGTTTTGAAGCCGTCGGCGCCTAAATCCATTGACGCCTCGACCAAGGATTGCGGCAGCCTTTGCAGCCGCGCCATCACATTGTTGTAGACGATGACGATGCAGAACGTGCTGTGCGCGATCACGATGGTCCAAAAGGACAGGCGCAACTCGACAAAGCCGAAATAGGAGTTGAGGGCGATGCCGGTAATGATGCCGGGTAGAGCGATCGGCAACACCACCGCGAAGGACAAGGCTGACCGCCCTGGAAAACGGTAGAGATAGAGTGTGAAGGCCAACAGCGTGCCGAGGAGTACAGCGATCAAGGTCGCCAGCGCCGCCACTTGCATCGATAAGATGAAGGCGTGGCGGATTTCATTATTGGCGATGGCTTCGTGGAATGCGCGCAAGGAGAATTGGGCGATCGGCCACATCTGCACATTGCTGTCGGCGAAGGCATACAGAACGATAATGAATACCGGCAGCAACAGGAACGCCAGCACCAGCAGCGCGGCGGCGATAAGGGCGATGCGGCCAAGGGACGCGCTGGCGCGTTGCATCATTCGGCCGCTCCCATTTTGCGCATGGCGTAGAGATATAAAGCGGTGACGATCAGCGGCACGGTGGCGAAGGCGGCCGCGAAAGGCGTATTATTGGCGACGCCCACGGCATTGTAGACGGCATTGCCGATGAAGTCAGACCCCGCGCCGCCGACCAGCATTGGCGTCACGAAATCGCCGAGCGTAAGAGAGAAGCTTGAGATCGTTCCCGCCAGCAGACCGGGCGCGGCGAGCGGCAGCGTCACACGCAGGAACGTGCGCCAATCGTTTCCTCCCAAGTCCGCCGACGCCTCAAGCAGGGAAGAGGGTACCCGCTCCAAGGCGGCGGCGGTGGGAAGGATGACAAAAGGCAACCACAGATACGAAAACACGATCCACAGCGCCCAGTAAGAATAGCCAATCGTGCCAGGCGGCAGGCCGATCAGTCCAATGGCCCAATTCGCGATCCCGTCATGCGCCAGGATCAGCCGCCATGCATAGACGCGCGCCAGCAGGCTCGACCACAGCGGGATCAAGATCAGCATGTAGAGAATAGGCCGCCATTTCGGATTGGCGATGCGCACCATATAATAGGCCAGCGGCAGCGCCAAAATGACGTCCGTGATCGTGACGACGATCGCCATGCCGATCGTGCGCAATGCGATCTTTCGATAAACGGGATTGTCGATGAGTTGATGGAAATTCGCCAGGGTCCATTCATGGCGAATTTGGCCTGTCATGGAATCGACCTGCCAGAACGATGACAAGAGCAGCGCCAGCAGGGCGCAAAGGTAGAATAATCCAAGCCAGAGAATAGGGGGCGCGCCCAAGACTGTGCCGAGCGCCGAAGGTCGCCGCCAGAAAAACGCCGAAGCGCTTCTGAGCGGAGATGGTCCCTTCGGCAACTCGGCCACAGCCATGCGCGCGCCTTTCTCTATTGCTTTACGCTTTGCCAGGCGGTTTGCCAGGCGGCGTAATCGAGGCACGTTCCGGCGCCGCAGGTCGCTTCAGGTGTTTTCCAGAAATGAATTTTCGAGAAATAATCGCTGGTCGCGTCCGCGTGGTATTTCGCGCACGAGCCTTTCGCCGTTTTGTCCATTTCCGCACAGGCGTTTTTGTTCACCGGCGTTGCGCCAAAGAATGCTGCTTGCTGCGCCTGCACGACCGGAGTTGAGACCCAAGCCATGAATTTATAGGCGCAGTTCGGATGCTTGGTCGTCGCCGACAACATCCAAGTGTCCGCCCATCCGGTCGCGCCCTCGCTGGGGATGGAGCTGTCGACGGGCACCTTGGCGTCTTGCAGGGCGTTCACCTGATAGGGCCAGGCGGCGCCGATGCTGGCGTCACGGCTCGAGAACAACGAGATCTCATCCGACGCCAGCGCCCAATATTTCTTGATCAATGGCCGTTGTGTTTTCAGCAAAGCGACGACCGCATCCATCTGCGCTTGCGTCAGCTCATAAGGATCAGTGATGCCGAGCTCTGGCTTGGCCTTGGATAGATACAAGGCAGCGTCCGCGATCTGAATTGGATTGTCGGGGACCGTAACCTTGCCCTTGTATTTTGCGTCATAGATCGCCGCCCATGAGGTCGGCGCGGTTTTGATGGCGCGGGTATCCCACATCAGGACGTTGGGTCCCCACATATAAGAGACGCCATAATGTTTGCCGTCGATCGTGTTGTGGCCCGGTGATTGAAGCTCCGGAATGAAATTGGCGAAGTCCGGGATCAGATCCGTGTTCACCGGTTGCACACTGCCGCCGCGGATCAGGCGCAAGCTGGCGTCGCCGGAGGCGGACACCAAATCATACTCGCCGCCCTGGCGCATGAGCGCGACCATCTCGTCCGATGAGCCCGCATACTTACGGTTCACCACACAGCCGGTGTCTTTCTCAAACGGCTTGATCCACTCGTCTTCGGCATAGCCTTCCCAGGCCACGACGTTCAGCGCACCTTCGCCGGCGCCGATCTCGGTGATCATGGCGGGTCCGGCATCGGCGGCCTTTTCGGCCGGTTTGCTGCACGCAGAGAGGCTGAGCGCCAAAGCGGCGGCGGCCGTAAACGCAAGCAGGCTGCGGCCCGATCTTAGAGTTTCTCTCATGCTTCTTCCTCCTTTAAGCATCCGACAGTGCGACGGCGTCGTTCGGATTCCATGCAGCCCAGACGCGATCGCCGCGTTGTGGCTGTGCAGCGTCAGCGCCGCTTATGTTCATTGTCGCGATGGTCAGCGTCTCGCCTTTATCGAGCGCGACGCGGTAGCGCATCGTCATGCCCAGATAGTGCGTTTCGGTGACGGTTCCCGCTTCGGCCCGCAGGCCGGGTCCACTGGGCTGTAGCGGTTGGATTTGGATTTTCTCGGGCCGCAGCATGAATTTCTTGGCGCCGTCAGAAAGAATATTCGACACGCCGATGAAGCCCGCCACGAATGCGCTTTGCGGCCGCTCGTATAAATCCCGCGGCGATCCGATCTGTTGGATCGCCCCCTGATTGAACACCGCGATCCGGTTGCTCATGGTCAGGGCTTCTTCCTGATCGTGCGTCACATAGATGAAGGTAATGCCGAGTTCTCGCTGGATGCGCTGCAGCTCGAATTGCATTTCGTGGCGTAGTTTGAGGTCGAGAGCCCCCAAAGGCTCATCGAGCAGCAACACCTTTGGCCGGTTGACCACTGCGCGCGCCATGGCGACGCGCTGGCGCTGGCCGCCCGACAATTGCCCGGGCTTGCGGTCCGCCATCGAGGACAGACGGACCATGTCGAGTGCCGCTTCGGCGCGTTTTTGCGCTTCGGCTTTTGGAACATTGTGCATGCTTGGGCCGTAGGCGACGTTTTCGAGCACGCTCATGTGGGGGAACAGAGCATAGTCCTGAAACACCGTGTTCACGCTGCGCATGAAGGGCGGGGTCTGCGCCACATCCTTGCCGTCTAGTTCGACGCGGCCGGAATCCAGACGCTCGAAGCCCGAGATCAGACGCAACGTGGTGGTCTTACCGGAGCCGGAAGGCCCCAGCATCGTGAAGAACTCGCCTGATGGAATGTCGAGGCTGATATTATCGACGGCGGCCGTCCCGCCATAGCGTTTGGTCACGCCCACGAGCCGCACGATCGGAGGCTGCTCCCCGTGCGCAGGCGTTT
>JBEVJO010000001.1:0-3141 GCA_040510175.1 Caulobacterales bacterium | reverse complement strand
GTACACGATCATCGGCTTAACACTTCCAAACACCCCGCCTTATAATCTGAAGACCAAGCTCTCTCGCAACGAAAAAGGCTACACGCTTGCCAACATCAATGGGCGTGTCGGCGATAGTGCTTTGTCGGGACATCTGAACGTTTTCACTGCGAACGGCCGCCCGCGCGTTGAAGCAAACATGCTCTCAACCTCGCTCGATTTCGACGATCTCGTTAGCGTGCTTGGCGCGCCGCCCTCTGTCAAAAAGGGCGAGTCCGCCTCCCCTGAACAACGGGCGGAAGCAGCGCGATTGGCCGCGCAAGGCAGGATCCTTCCCGATGCGCGGCTTGATCTTGATCGCGTGCGGAACATGGATGCTCACCTCATCTTCGAAGCGAAGAAAATCAAGGATGCGCCGTTGCCGCTTCGAAGCGCATCGCTTGATCTGACGCTCGACCACGGCCTGATGAAAATGAATCCCGTCGTCTTCAGTCTTCCGCGCGGCGACGTGAATGCGTTCGTGCAAATAGACGCTCGATCGTCGGAGCCTCAGGTGAATTTGGACGCCAAGCTCAGCAAGGCACGCATCGAAGATTTCTTTAATACCAAGAATGTCATCGAAGGATCGTTATTGGGACGCGTGAAGCTGCAAGGCCGCGGCGTCACCGTACGTCAAGCGGCCGCGACGTCAAAAGGGTCCATTACCATGGTTATGCCGCGCGGGCATATTCGAGAAGCCTTCGCCGAATTGGCCGGGGTGAATGTAACGAAGGGTCTTGGCCTTCTGCTCTCGGGTAGCCAGAAACAGGCCGACTTGCGTTGCGCCGTTGGCGCATTCGATGTCACAAACGGCGTCGCGCGCGAACGCGTCATTGTGATCGACACCGAAGATGTGCTCATTACCGGCAGCGGCGAAGTCGACCTAGGCCAGGAAAAGCTCGACCTGAAGCTGAAAGGCCACCCGAAAGAATTTCGTTTAGTTCGCGTGAAAGCGCCGATCACGATCGGTGGCCGCTGGCGGACGCCAAAATTCGGCGTCGATGCTGACAAAGCGGTCGGTCAAGCCGGGATTGCCGGCGTGGCGGGACTTCTCAATCCGTTGGTCGCGATTTTACCATTCGTAGACCCTGGTCTGGCCGACGATGCGGATTGCAAAGCATTGTTGTCCCCAAATCCCCCCAAGCGGGCCGATAACGCGGTGCGGGCAAAAGGATAACCCAATCATTGAGGGCGGTATCGCTTTGGCTTAAAGCGGCATCATCACGTCAATTGAAAGCGCTCCGCAATGAATGACGATTTTCTGCCTCCCCCGACCGAGGCTCAGTTGCAATCCCCGGCCTATCGCCTCGCCGCATTGGATCAGGACTTTCTGCTCAGCGACAGCACACGCGGCGTTCGCTTTCAGCTGGAATATGAAAAAGCCGACCAGTCCCTCCGCGCATGGGGCGTGCGTTCAACGATTGTTGTGTTCGGCAGCGCGCGGATTCGCGAGCATGGCTCGGGCAAGCACGCACACTGGTATCAAGAAGCGCGAAACTTCGGCCGCATTGCCTCGACAGAAGGCGGCGCTCTCATGCTGGACGGGACATTGCGGGACAACGTCATCGCCACGGGCGGTGGGCCGGGATTGATGGAAGCGGCCAATCGCGGCGCCTTTGACGCGAACGCGCCTTCCATCGGCTTCAATATCAGCCTCCCCCACGAGCAATTCCCCAATCCCTACACGACGCCAGCGCTGACGTTCCGCTTTCACTATTTCGGGATGCGCAAGATGCACCTCGCCATGCGCGCGAATGCGCTGGTGGTTTTCCCAGGCGGCTTCGGTACGCTCGACGAATTATTCGAAATTCTCACCTTGCGGCAGACGGGCAAGGCACGACCGATTCCGATCGTTCTCGTCGACAAAGACTATTGGACCGGCATCATCGACTTCGATCGCTTGCTGGAACACGGCACAATCGATCCGGAAGACCTGTCGATCTTCCAGTTTGCGGAAGATGCCGAGGAAACCTGGGCAAAGCTCCTGGAAGGCGGTCTCGAGCCCGGCAAGCGCGTGCCGACAGAGAACCCCGCACAAACATAGCAGCGGGGCCCTTGCGTCTTTAGGTGCAATTGGCGAGGCTAATTCAGAGCGCCGGGGGGGAAGACGCCGTGAGCACAGACCGTAAATTTGCGGCCTTTATCAGCTATTCGCATAAGGACGAGGCGTTCGCACGATGGTTGCATCGCGCCTTGGAAACTTACCAGCCGCCAAAGGGCCTTCTCGCCCCAGACGCTTCCAAAAAGCCCGCCTCACCTATTTTTCGCGACGCCGACGAACTTTCCGCCTCCTCGGATCTGACCTCCGAAATTCGCGACGCGTTAGACCGCTCCAGCGCGCTGGTGGTCATCTGCAGCCCCAACGCGGTGCATTCCAAATGGGTGACGCGTGAGATCGAATATTTTCGAGAGACCGGCAAGGCCGATCGCATCTTTCCAATTATCGCCGACGGCGAACCCAATGCCGCTGCCGCCGATCTCGAATGTTTACCGGAACTATTGCGCTCGCGCGAAGATGGGCATGAGGCGTTGGCAGCGGACGCTCGCGGCGCGGCAGCGCAAAAGCGAAACGCTATGCTCAAATTGGTGGCTGGCCTGTTAGGGCTATCGCTTGGAGAGTTGATCGACCGCGACGCACAGCATCGGCGCAAACGGCGCATGCAGGTCGCAATTGGCGCTGGGATCATTGCAACCATTGTTGGCGTGCTCACAACCGCCTGGCTCAGTGAATCGCAGCGATCCGCAGCGGAAGCGCGCAATCGTTTGATGGGAGAGATGCGTCAGGCGTTTGAAGTTGAAGACGCCCCCCGCGCCATCGCAGCCCTTACATATCTTTGGCCAAATTTACCAAAGCGCGAACAGGACGCTCATCGCGCAGTATTGGCCGCGTGGCTCGCCCGGTATCCCAGCCTCGATGATGGCCTCTCGAAAATCGCAGACGGTCAGGTGTTCACGTCCGGACGCCGGCTCTTTTTGAAGCGAGGCGACAGTATTCAGGCGCTGCCGTTCGATGATTCTCATCTGGTGCTGCCGCAACCCGATGGCATGATCGCCATAAATGGCGCCGGGCGCCTTTTGCGCAAAAGGGCGGGCGCTCCGAGCGCAGACGTCACGCCAAAGGAC